>DATJDY010000234.1:0-3923 GCA_035497155.1 Luteimonas sp. | reverse complement strand
GCGTCGAACCCGAACATTTCCAGGTACGCGGCGTTCGCGCGGATGTGCATGCCTTCGTGGATGTAGGCGATCGGGTCGCGCGAGGACTCGATCAGCGCGTCGCAGCGGCGTTCGGTTTCGCGCACCAGGCCTTCGAGCCGGCGCAGGGTGCGGCGCGCTTCCAGGTCGCCCCACTCTGTGCGGACCACGCCCAGCAACTGCTGCGACTGGTGGCGCAGCGCGATGCCGCGCACGCCGGCGGCCAGCGCCTGGGTGAGGCTGGCATCGTCGACGCGGTCGACGATGGTGACCACGGGCAGGTCCTTGCCGCCGGCCTTGATCGTTTCGAGCACCGCCGCCAGCGGCACCAGGGTCGCGTCCTGCGCGGCCAGCACCAGGTCGACCGCCTGCGCTTCGCCGCCCAGCATCTCGGCCAGGCTTTCGATGGAATCGGGGCGCAGGGGTCGGACGGCGATGCCGGCGTTGCGCAGCGTGCTCACGATCGCTTCGGCGGCCTCGACGCTGTCGTCGACGATCATCAGGCGCAGCGGCTGGTCGTTCGAAGGCATCCGCGATTTCTACACGATCGGCCGGTCCGGAGTCCAATGCGCGCGGTCATGGGACTTGCGATGGCGGTCGCGGTTCACAGCGGCCGCTTCCCCGTGTCGCCCGGGATTTCGCGCACCAGCCTCGGCACCAGGTAGCCGGAGAGGCGGGCGGCCAGCGCGGCGTGCAGTTCGCGGGCGCGCGCGTCCGGGACCTCGAAGTGCGCGGTGCCGGCGACGCGGTCGAGCTGGTGCAGGTAGTACGGGAGCACGCCGGCGGCGAACGCGCGCTCCGAAAGCGCGGCCAGGGCATCCACGGCGTCGTTGACGCCCCGCAGCAGCACGGCCTGGTTCAGCAGCGTCGCGCCGGCGCCGCGCAACGCGCCCATCGCGGCGTCCACGCCGGCGTCGAACTCGTTGGCGTGGTTGGCATGCACTACCACCGCGACCGGCCAGGGCAGCGCGCGCAGCCAGTCCAGCAGCGGTGCGTCCACGCGCTCGGGGAGCACGATCGGCAGGCGGGTATGGATGCGCAGGCGCCGCAGGTGCGCGATCGAGGCCAGCGCGTCGGTCAGCTCGGCGAGTTTCGGCGTGGTCAGGGCCAGCGGATCGCCGCCGGAGAGGATGACTTCGTCGATCGATGGATCCGCGGCAATCGCGACCACGGCCTCGCGCCAGCCCTCGGCCGCGGCGGTTTCCTCCGCATAGGGAAAGTGGCGGCGGAAGCAGTAGCGGCAGTGGACCGCGCAGGCACCCGTGGCCACCAGCAGCGCGCGGCCGTGGTACTTGCGGATCACGCCGCGGGCGGCGCGCGCGGCGCCATCGCCGACCGCGTCCAGGGCGAAGCCGGGCACCACGCGCTCCTCGTCGAGCACCGGCAGCACCTGCCGCAGCAGCGGGTCCGCCGGATCGCCGTGGCGCATGCGCGCGGCGAAGGCGTGCGGCACCCGCAGCGGGAAGCCCGCAGCGGCCTCGTCGGACAGGCTGGCGGCCAGCGATTCCAGCCCCAGCAGTGCCAGCAGCTCGCGCGGGTCGCGCAGGGCATCGCGCCAGGCCCGCTGCCAGCCTGCGGGCTGGAGCATGGCCGGTTCGGGCGGCGTGGCAGCCGGGTCGGGCTGCAGGGCGGGGGAGGCAGCAGGTATCATGGACGACCCATTTTAACCGGCCGCAACGCGGACCCGCAGGAGCAGTACTCGATGGCCAGCCTCGGCATGAACGACGTCAAGAACGGACAGAAGATCCTGGTCAACAACGAGCCGGCGATCATCACCGACACCGAATACGTCAAGCCGGGCAAGGGCCAGGCCTTCACCCGCGTCAAGTACCGCCAGATCCGCACCGGCCGCGTGCAGGAAGTCACCATGAAGGCCACCGATTCGCTCGAGTCGGCCGACGTCGTGGACACCGACATGCAGTTCCTCTACGCCGACGGCGAGTACTGGCACTTCATGAACCAGGAGTCCTTCGAGCAGGTCCAGGCCGACAAGGCCGGCATGGGCGGCGCCGAGAAGTGGCTCAAGGGCGAGGAGGAGTGCGTGGTGACGCTGTTCAACGGCACGCCGATCATGGTCACCCCGCCGAACTTCGTCGAGCTGAAGATCGTCGAGACCGACCCGGGCGTGAAGGGCGACACCGCCGGCACCGGCGGCAAGCCGGCCACGCTCGAGACCGGCGCGGTGGTCCGCGTGCCGCTGTTCGTCGCCCAGGAAGAAGTGATCAAGGTCGACACGCGCTCGGGCGAATACGTCTCCCGCGTGAAGTAAGCGATGACCCCCTGCGACCTGTTGATCGAAGCCGGCTGGGCCATCCCGGTCGCCCCGCACGGCGTCGTCCTCGAACAGCATGCCGTCGCCATCCGCGACGGCGCCATCGTCGCGTTGCTGCCCATCGCCGAGGCCCGCGCGCGCTTCGCCGCGAAGGAAACGGTGTCGCGCCCGGACGGCGTGCTGCTGCCGGGCCTGGTCAACGCGCACTGCCACAACCCGATGACGCTGCTGCGCGGCGTCGCCGACGACCTGCCGCTCAAGACCTGGCTGCAGGACCACATCTGGCCGATCGAGGCCGCGGTGATCGCGCCGGGCTTCGTCGCCGACGGCATCACGCTGGCGATCGCCGAGATGCTGCGCGGCGGGACCACCTGCTGCAACGAGAACTACTTCTTCCCGGACGTGCAGGCCGCGACCTACAAGCGGCACGGCTTCCGCGCGCGGGTCGGCCTGCCGGTCATCGATTTCCCGACCGCGTGGGCGGGCAGCGACGACGAATACTTCGACAAGGCCGGCGAGGTCCACGACCAGTGGCGCGGCGACCCGCTGGTGGCGATGGCGTTCGCGCCGCACGCGCCGTACACGGTCAACGATGCGAACTTCGAGCGCATCCGCATGCTGTCCGACCAGCTCGACGTGCCGGTGCACCTGCACCTGCACGAGACCGCGCAGGAAGTCGAGCAGTCGCAGCAGAAGCACGGCCAGCGCCCGCTCGCGCGCATCGACCGGCTCGGCCTGCTCAACGACCGCCTGATCGCGGTGCACATGACCCAGCTCACCGATGCCGAGATCGCGCTGTGCGCGCAGCGCGGCGTGAGCGTGGTGCATTGCCCGGAATCCAACCTCAAGCTCGCCTCGGGCTTCTGCCGCGTGGCCGACCTGGCGCGCGCCGGCGTCAACGTGGCGATCGGTACAGACGGCTGCGCCAGCAACAACGACCTCGACATGTTCGGCGAAACCCGCACTGCGGCGCTGCTGGCCAAGGCGGTCGCGCAGGACGCCGCCGCATTCGACGCCGCCAGCGCACTGCGCGCGGCCACGCTGGGCGGGGCGAAGGCACTGGGCTTCGACCATCTCGTCGGTTCGATCGAGCCGGGCAAGCAGGCCGATCTCATCGTCGTGGACATGTCGCCGCTGGAGACGCAGCCACTGCACCACGTCGCCTCGCAACTGGTGTACGCGACCGGGCGCCAGCAGGTGCGCGATGCGTGGATCGCCGGCCGCGCGAAGCTGCGCGACCGCGCGCTGGTGGACATGGACGAGGCCGCGATCGTCGCCAATGCGCGCCAGTGGCGCGAGCGCATCGCCGCGATCGACCTGTCCGGCGCAGGGCGCGCGTGAACGCGCCGGGCGCCGGCAACCATCGGCAGGCCGAGGTCGACAAGTTCGACGCGCTCGCCGCGCGCTGGTGGGATCCGCAGGGCCCGCAGAAGGCGCTGCATGCGCTGAATCCGGCCCGGCTCGGCTACATCACGGCGCGTGCGTCGCTGCGCGGGGTCCGCGCGCTCGACGTCGGCTGCGGCGGCGGCTTGCTCAGCGAGGCGCTGGCGCTGGAAGGCGCGGATGTCACCGCGATCGACCTGGCGCCCGACCTCCTCAAGGTCGCGCGCCTGCATGGGCTCGAGTCCGGCGC
>DATJDY010000233.1:0-6764 GCA_035497155.1 Luteimonas sp. | reverse complement strand
TGCGGTACTGCACGCCCGGCCAGACGATCGTCGCGATGCGCGGACCGTGGTGCTCGATCGCCTCGGCGATCGCCGCCATCGAGAACGTGCCTTCGGGTGCGTCGGGCTGCACCTCGATGAGGTCGGTCGTGGGGTCGAAGCCGTGGAAACGCACCTGCGACTCGAGCGCGTAGCGATCCGACGGGAATGCGCCGGCTTCCATCAGGATCGCCGGGCGCTCGCGCGTCGGCCGGTAGAAGCTCGCCAGCATGAAATGCAGGTTGGCGGTGAGCGAGTTCATCGCCACCACTTCCGCCGGCCGTGCGCCGACCACGCGGGCCAGGCCGTCGCGCACGAGCTCGTGGTACGGCATCCACGGCGCAGGTTCGAGGAAATGCCCCTCGACCGCCTCGCGTGCCCACTTGGACATGACCTGGTCGACGACGGCACGCGCGCCCTTCGGCTGCAGGCCGAGCGAATTGCCGCAGAAATAGGCCTGCTCGGCATCGCCGTGGCGCGGCAGGTGGAATTCACCGCGCAGCGCCGACAGCGGATCGGCGGCGTCGAGCGCGCGGGCGTGTTCGTCGGTGGCGGGCGTGCTCATGCGGCGATGCTCGTTCGGTCGTGCCTGCTCATGCGAACCGCGACTCCGGCAGGCCCAGCCATTCCAGCGCCGTGCCGTGGTAGAGGCGTTCGCGCCCGGGTACGTCGAGGTCGAGCGCGTCGATGCCGGCGCCCGGCACCTGTTCGCCGAGCGGGAAGGGGTAATCGGTGCCCAGCATCACCCGGTCGACGCCGCACACGTCCAGCAGGTAGCGCAGCGCCCGCTCGTCGGCGACCCAGGAATCGAAGTACAGCCGCTGCAGGTATTCGCGGGGATTGCGCGGGTTGTCGGTGGCGACGAGGTCGGGGCGCATGTTGAAGCCGTGCTCGATGCGACCGATGGTGTAGGGGAAGCTGCCGCCGCCGTGCGCGAGGCAGATGCGCAGTTTCGGCAGCCGCTCCAGCACGCCGCCGAACACCAGGCAGCACGCTGCGCGCGACTGTTCGGCCGGCATGCCGACCAGCCACGGCAGCCAGTACTTGGGCATCGAATCGGTGCCCATCATGTCCCACGGGTGCACCAGGATCGCCGCGCCCAGGTCGCTGGCGGCCTGGAAGAAGTCGAACAGTTCGGGCGCATCGAGGTTCCAGTTGCCGCCGTTCGGCGTCTCGACGTGCGAGCCGATCTGCACGCCCTGCAGCCCCAACTGGTCCACGCAGCGCTCCAGTTCCTGGATCGCGAGCCGCGGCGACTGCATCGGCACCGTGCCGATGCCGGCGTAGTGGCGCGGATGCGCGCGGCAGGTCCCGGCCATGTGGTCGTTGAGCGCCTGGTGCAGCGCCAGCGCCTGGTCGGGCTTGGCCCAGTAGCTGAACATCACCGGTACGGTGCTGATCACCTGCACCTGCACGCCGAAGCGCGCGTAGTCCTCGATGCGTTCGTCCGGATCCCAGGTCTTGGGCCAGATCTCGCGGAAGAACTTCCCGTCCTTGTAGATGCGGTGGCGGCCGTCGTCGCCGTGGTGGATCACCGGGAAGCGGTTGTCGCCGTAGCGCGCGGCCAGGTCGGGCCAGTCGCGCGGCAGGTAGTGGGCGTGGACATCGATCTTGAGCATCGGTGCAGTTTACCCAGCCGGCGTGGCCGGCGCCGACGGGTGGGCGAGATGGGCCAGGGTGTCGATGCTGTCGGCGATGCGATCGCAGGCGTCGGCGACGGCCAGGGCGATCGGGTCGTGCGCGGCGACGGCGCTGGCCAGTGCCGCCGCGACCAGGCGCTCGGCGGGGCGGAGCGATTCCGCTTCCAGGGGCGTGCCGTGCGCGAGGGTGGCGGATATGGCGGCCAGCGTGGCGTCGGTGCGGCCGGCGAACGCAACCAGCGTGGTCTCGCGCGGGAGCTGGCGCCCGTCGAGTTGCAGTGCCTCCAGCGCGACGCCGGCGCGGACCAGGCGGCTGGCGTTGGCCAGCAACGCTTCGGCGCGTTCGATCTCGCGCAGCGAACGCTTGCGCCGCGGTTCGCCACGCAAGCGCTCCAGCGAAGCCTGCGCATTCGTGCGTGCGCGGCGCGCCGAGGCGCGCGTCTCGGCGAGTTCGCCGAGGCGGCCGGTGAACACCGCGGCCAGGTGTGCGCGATAGGCATCGATCACCGCGGCGAGGGCCGCCTGGGTGCGCCGGCTTTCCCAGGTGGGCCACAAGGCGTACGCGCACAGCGCGAGCGCGCTGCCGGCGAGCGTCCCCACGACGCGCGCATGCATCGAGTCCGCCGGCGACATGCCACGGAACGTGAGCAGCACCACCACCATGCCGGTGAGGAAGGCCACGCCGATGCCGTAATTGACCGTGGCCGTGAGCCGGAACCCGATGCACAGCGCCGCGAGCAGCAGCACGCGCAGCGTCGGGTCGCCCATCGCGTAGTGCGCGAGCAGCGACGCGAGCAGCAGGCCCGCCAGCGTGCCGGCGACGCGCAGCACGCCGAAGCGCAGGGTGCCGCCGAAGTCCGGCTTCAGCACGATCGCGGCGGTCATGGGAATCCATGCGCCGTGCGGGACTTCGAGCGCGCGCTCCACCGCGGCGGCGACCGCGACGCAGGTGGCGCAGCGCAACGCGTGGCGAAACGCGACCGAGCCGGCACCGAGGTTCGCACGCAGCGTAGGCCAGGCGGCAGCCGTGCGCAGGGCGCCGGGCAGCCGCGCGTCGGCGCGTTGCGCAGCCGCTTCGCCGCGGCTGCTCGCCTGCGGCGCGTTGCGCAGCAGCGAGCGGAGCTGGCCGCCGAGGCTTTCGGCGCGTTCGCGCGCGATCCGGGCCAGCCGCAGGTCGCCGTCGGCCGTCGCGACGTCCTGGTCCGACAGCGCGCGCACGCGCAGCGTGTAGCTCGCGGCGAGCGCGTCCGCGCCCGCCGGCGGCGTCGCGCTGCGCATGCCCTCCGCCAGTGCGTCGAACACGATCGCGGCCTGGTCGAGCACGTCGCCGATGCGGCGGCGCGCGCCGGCCTCGATGCTGCGCGCGTGCAGGTCGCTGAGCGCCAGCAGGTCGATGCGCGCCCGTTCGCAGACCTCGGCGATCACCCGGAATGCGCGCATGGCTTCGCCGCGCTCACGATATTCGCCGTGCAGCAACACCAGCGCCTCCATGGCGGCGAGCGACACGGCGGGCTGCTGCGCGGCATCCGGCCGCGTCCGCGCCGTCGCCGCGAGCTGCGCGAGCACGTCCGCGAGCGCGAAGCGTTCCGGGCGGTAGCGCTGCAGCGGCCAGGCCATGATCGCGAACAGCGCCTGCAGCGCGCCCCCCGCGAAGATCAGCGCCGCGACGCCGCCGGCCTGCTCGCGCGGGATCTCCATCGATGCGGTGATCACCAGCACGATCATGCTGGTCAGCCCGACGCGCCCGGCCATCGGCCCCAGCGCGACCAGCATGCCGCCGGCGAACGCGACCGCGAACGCGGCGATGGCCAGCGGCCACAGGCTGTCGCCGACGAGGATGCCGATCAACGCCGCCAGTCCTGCCGCGAGCGCCGCCAGCAGCATGCGCTGCAGCCGCAGCCGGTAAGGCCCCGGCTGGTCGGTGAACATGGTGTTGAGCGCGCCGGTGGAGACGGCAAGGCCCGCGGCTTCGTGACCCGTGGCGAGGCCCGCGACCAGCGGGACGACGATCGCGAGGGTGTTGCGGACCGCGACGCGCACCGGCACGTCGCGCGGCTTCATTGCGACCAGGGAGCGCAGCGTCGGCGAGTGCAGCACCCGCGCCCCCGCTTCAGGTGTCCGGCATCGTGTACCGCGCGGGCGCGGGATTCAGGTACCCGCAGGCCTTGCAGGTGCGATGCTCGACCGAGGAATAGAAGCGGTCGAACACCGGCGGGAAATCCTGCTCGATGTCGTGCAGGTGGAAGTATTCCTCGTACACCTTGGCGTTGCAGTTCTCGCAGTACCACTGCAGGCCGTCGTCCTCGTGCGGCAGGCGCCTGCGTTCGATCACCAGGCCGATCGAATCGGGCATGCGCTGCGGCGAGTGCGGCGTGCGCGGCGGCAGCAGGAAGGTTTCGCCGGCGCGGATCGGGATGTCGCGTGCCGCGCCCTCTTCCTGGATGCGCAGCACCATCTCGCCTTCCAGCTGGTAGAACCATTCCGGGCCTTCGTCCCAGTGGTAGTCGGTGCGCTGGTTCGGGCCGCCCACGACCATCACGATGAAGTCGCCGGCGTAGACGCACTTGTTGCCGACCGGCGGCTTGAGCAGGTGGCGATGCTCGTCGATCCAGGCTTGCAGGTTGAGCGGGGCGGGCAGGGGCATGGCGGTTCCTTCAGTCGGCGGCGGCACGCCCGGCGCCGGTGCCGGCGACGGCGGCGATGCACTTCAGCTCGATCGCGATCGGCGTGGGCAACGCGGTGATGCCCACCGTGGTGCGGCACGGCGCACGCGCCGGGTCGGGAAAATGTTCGGCCCAGACTTCGTTCCAGGCCTGGAAGTCGCGCGCCATGTCGGTGAGGAACACCGTCACGTCGACCAGGTCCTCCCAGCGGGCGCCGCTGGCTTCCAGGACCGAGCGGACGTTGGCGAGCACGGCGCGTGCCTGGGCGCGGATGTCGTAGGCGCGCACGCGGCCGTCGGCGAACGACTCGTTGCCCGGGATCGCATTCGTCGACGGATCGCGCGGGCCGATGCCCGACAGGAACAGCAGGTCGCCGACGCGGCGCGCATGCGGATAGTTGCCGACGGCCCTCGGCGCGGCGGCCGCGTGGATGCCGGTCGCCGCAAGGCTCACGCCGGCGCTCCCCGCCGCGCCCGCACGCCGTCGAGCGCCTTGCGGTAGGAGAGATCCAGCGCTTCGGGCGAATCGACGTCCATGCCCAGTTCGCGCACGCGCCCGTCCTGCAGGCTGTACACCCAGCCGTGCACCGCGAGTTTCTGCCCGCGCGCCCAGGCATCGCGCACCACGGTGGTGAGGCAGACGTTCTCGGCCTGCTCGATCGCGTTGAGTTCGCACAGCGCGTCGTGGCGCCCGGCCTCGGCGACGCCCTCCATCAGCGCCGCATGCTTCTGCGCGACGTCGCCGACGTGTCGGATCCAGTTGTCCGCGAGGCCGACCCGGGTGCCGTGCAGCGCCGCGCCGACGCCGCCGCAGCCGTAGTGGCCGACCACGATGATGTGCTCGATCTCGAGCACGTCGACCGCGAACTGGATCACCGACATGCAATTGAGGTCGGTGTGCACCATCACGTTGGCGATGTTGCGGTGGACGAAGACCTCGCCGGGCGCCAGGCCCATGATCTGGTTCGCGGGAACGCGCGAGTCGGAGCAGCCGATCCAGAGGAACTTCGGCGCCTGCTGGCGCGACAGCCGCTCGAAGAACTCGGGGTCGTCGCGGACCATGGCATCGGCCCAGTCGCGGTTGTTGCGGAGCAGTTCGCGGAGTTTCGTCATCATGGCTGGCGTGTGGACATCGTTTCGTTGGGGGGAGGCGGTCGCAGCGAGGGCATGCGCGTCGCGTCGCCGGGCATTTCCTGCACGGCGGGCGTATCCGTGATCTCGAGCGGCCGCACCGACAGCAGCGTGCCGTCCTCGCCGCGCACCCTCAGCCGATAGCGTCCCGGCTCCAGGAAGAGCGGCCATCGCGCGTCGGTCGTGCCCAGGAGCACGAACTGGTCGGCGGGGATGGCGTCGTCGCCCTCGGAGGCGTGGAAGGCTTCGAACAGGCAGGGGAAACTGCCGTTGCAAGCGACGGCCTTGATCCTGAGCGATCGCCGGAGGCCGTCCCGCGAAAGCCAGGCGGGACGCATCTCCAACGGATCCGGACGCGGCAGCAACACGGTGAGGTCGTGGTACTCGGGTCGGAAGGACCACGCCGGCCCTCCCTGGCGCGGAACCAGCACGCTCGCCTTCGCGACCGGGAATGCTTCGGCCACGTGGCGATAGGGCGACGCGGCATCCGACATGTCGCCGGAGCCGAGCATGGTCTGGTCGACGGTGTACGGCTCGATCCCGGTGAGGCGCGCGAGTTCCGCGGCCATCGGCCGGGCGTTCCCGGGCAGGCGACCCGGAGCCTTGTCCGCATGCGCGTAGCCGGCATGCACGAACAGGCGTGCGTGCGGATCCTTCTCCAGGATCGCCCGCAGGGCCTGGGCCTGGGCCGTTTCGCGGTCCTGCGGCGCCATCAGGCCGGCGTCCTGCGGTTCGTAGGCATGCACCACGAAGCCCAGGCGCAGCGCCTCGCGCACGATCTCGCCGTACAGCGGCTCCTGGGTGTAGTACCCCGATTTTTCGGTGGGATAGCCGCGCGCGGCGAGTCCCGTGTCCGCGGCGTCGAGCCCCTCCACCGCGAAGTGGTCGAAGCCGAGCGCCCGCAGCTTCGGCAGCAGCGCGAGCGTGAGCAGTCGTGTCTGCGGCCGATGGTGCGCTTCGTTCACCACCACGATGCGTCGCCCCGATACCGCGCCGGCGATGTAGTCCACCGCAGGCACCGCATTCCAGTCCGCGGGGACCGGCAAGGGCGTCGCCGTGGGCAGCGCCTTCTGCGACACGTTGAAGGCCGCTTCGGCCTCGCCGATGCGGCCGAACATCGACCATTCCGTGACCAGGACCTGGTCGACGATCTGGCGCAGTTGCGGGTCGGCGTTGCTTCGCCGACGGCTCGCGTAGCGCAATCATGCGTAATTGTCGGGCTGTTCGTTGAGCCGGTTGAAGAACGTGGCGATCCGGCTCGACAGCATCCCGTCGTCCTGCGCCGCGGCGACCGTGCGCGGCGCGTCAACAGC
>DATJDY010000232.1:0-5640 GCA_035497155.1 Luteimonas sp. | reverse complement strand
GCACGACGGGCGTTACTACGTGTCGCTGCTGAAGAACGCCCCGAGTGCGGCCAGCGCGAAGAGGCTTGCCGGTGCCGGCAGGGACGGCGAGCGCGCGGTCGTGCGCGGTCGCGGCGCGCACCTGGATGGCGGGGCTGCATTACGTGCGGCAGCGCCCCGACCTGGTCGCGGTGCTGGTGATGCTCGCGCTGATCGGCACGTTCGGCTTCAACTTCGCGATCTTCATCTCGACGATGTCGGTCACCGTCTTCCACGGCGACGCGCGGCAGTACGGATGGCTGACGTCGGCGATGGCGGTGGGCACGATGAGCGGGGCGCTGCTGTCGGCACGCAGGCCGTTTCCCGGCATGGTGCTGATGGGCGGTGCGTCTGCCGTGTTCGGCATCACCCTGGCCTTGGCGGCGGTGATGCCGACGCCGTGGACGTTCGCGATCGTGCTGTTCGTCGTCGGGCTGGCGGCGCTGACGTTCATGACCGCGAGCAATTCGATGATGCAGCTCACCACCGAGCGCGGGATGCGCGGGCGCGTGCTGGCGCTGCGCATCGCGGTGGTGATGGGCGGCACGCCGATCGGCGCGCCGCTGGTGGGCTGGGTGGTCGACCGGTTCGGCGCGCGCTGGGCGCTGGGCGTGGGGGCGCTGTCCGGCGTTGCGGCCGCGGGCGTCGCGGTCGCGTACCTGGTGCGGCATCGCAACCTGCGCATGCACCGCATCGACGGGCGCCTGCGACTCATGCTCCAGCCTGCGCCGCGGGAAACGACGGAAACCGCCGTGGCCGCGGGTGAACGCGTGACCTAGCCGAACGAATCCGCCACGACGGCGGCAGGGGGCTGGCTGAAGTGCTCCTGCAGGTACTTCTCGCCCTCGTCGCAGAACAGCGTCACGACGGTCTTGAACTCCGGATGCTGCTCGCGCACGCGGCGCGCGGCGACCAGGTGCGCACCGGAACTCGGGCCGCACAACAGGCCGTGCTGCCGTGCCAGCCTGCGCATCTCGACGATCGCCTCTTCGCTCGAGACCGACAGCGTCGAATCCACCAGTTCCGAATGCCGCGCGAAGATGCCCGGCACGAAACCGTCGGAAATGCCCTCGATGTGGTGGGTGGCGATCTCGCCGCACAGGATCGTCTGCGACTCCGACGGTTCCATCGCGAACAGCCGCACCGTCGGGTTCACCGCGCGGAACGCCTGGCCGACGCCGATCAGCGTGCCGCCGGTGCCGACGCCCATCACCAGTGCGTCGGGCAGGCGTCCCTGCAGTTGCGCCAGGATCTCGGGCCCGAGGATCTCGCGGTTCTCCTCGACGTTGTATTCGGATTCGAACTGCGCGGGTGCGAAACAGCCCGGCTGCGCGCCGAGGCGCCGTGCTTCCTCGAGCGCGCCGTTGACGTGGAAATGGCCGACGAACTTCACTTCCGCGCCGTATGCGCGCGAGATCGCCACGCGCTCGTTCGACAGGCCTTCGGGCATCACCACGAGCATGCGGTAGCCCTTCACCGCGGCCACCATCGACAGCGCGTTGCCGGTGTTGCCGCTGGTCGCCTCGACGATGGTGTCGCCCGGCTTCAGCAGGCCCTGCTGCTCGGCCTTCTCGATCATGTACCAGGCGATGCGCGCCTTGATCGAGCCGGACGGGTTCATGAACTCGAGCTTGGCGAAGATGCCGTCGATCTCGAGCAGCGGCGTGTCGCCGATGGCGTCGAGGATGGAGCGCGAAATGCCTGCGTAGCGCATCGTCAGTTCGCCTTGGCCGGACCGAGCGTCCAGCCCGGGGGATCGCTCGCGGGGAAGCTCTGGTCGCTCTCCATGTCGATCAGTTCGTCCGCGTCGAGGTGGCCGCTGGCGTCGTGGTCGTGCTTGTCCAGCAGGTCCGCCGGCCGTTCGACGAGGTTTGATTCCGGCGGTGAATCAGGCGGTTGGGTGTTCATGTCGTCTCCAGGGGCGATCGGACACGACCATGCATACGCCATTGCCCGTCGAGACTCCAGCAATACCGTCGCCGCGCTTGAGCCAGGTCAAGCCGCGGACAATCATGCCTCCTCAGAAGCGTTCGCCCGCGGGCAGATAGCGCCACATGCCGACCGGCATCTTCGCCAGCGGGATCTTGCCGATGCGGATGCGCCGGATCGCGACCACGCCGAGCCCCACCTGCGCGCACATCTCGCGCAGCTGCCCGCCCTGCACGCCCTTGAGCGCGAAGCGCAGGCGGATCTCGTTCTGCCAGCTGACCTTGCACGGCGGCAATGCGCGCCCGTTGTAGTGCAGGCCGTGGTTGAGCTTGCGCAAGCCATACGGCGCGATGTCGCCGCTGACCTCGACGATGTATTCCTGCTCGATCTCGTCGCCGTCCTCGGTCAGGCGCCGCCAGACGCGACCGTCCTGGGTGAACACCATCAGGCCGCTGGCTTCGGCATCGAGCGGCACGAGTGGCGTGAGTCGATGGAAGTGGCGCTCCTCGAGCTCGATCCCCGAAGGATCCTCGGCCCAGCGCGCCTCGGGCTGCACGAGCCCCGCGGCGGCTTTGCGGCCGCTGATCGCGTCGTAGCCGACCGGTTTGTGCAGCAGGATCGTGGCCGGTTCGACGGCGTCGCGGGGCAGGGCGGGGGCGGGCATGCGTGGGCATCGCGGAAGCGGGGCCTGCAGTGTAGCGACCCGTGGGCTGCATCCCGTTGCGTTGACACCACGGCGCCTACAATCCGGCCATGCTCCCGATTTCCATCCTGGACCTCGCACCGGTCGGCGAAGGCCGCACGCCCGCCGATACGTTCGCGCACATGCTCGACCTGGCGCGCCTGGGCGAGTCGCTGGGCTATCGCCGCTTCTGGCTGGCCGAACACCACAACATGCCCGGCATCGCCAGCGCCGCCACCGCGGTGCTGATCGCCCACGTCGCGGCCGGCACGCGCAGGATCCGCGTCGGCGCCGGCGGGGTGATGCTGCCCAACCACGCGCCGCTGCAGGTGGCCGAGCAGTTCGGCACGCTCGGCACCCTGCATCCGGGGCGCATCGACCTCGGCCTCGGGCGCGCGCCCGGCACCGACCAGGCCGCGACGCGCGCGCTGCGGCGCTATTACAGCGCGGCCGACGAATTCCCCGCCGACGTCGTCGAGCTGCTTTCGTATTTCGAAGCGGTGCAGCCCGGCCAGCCGGTGCAGGCGGTGCCCGGTCCCGGCGTCGACGTGGAAGCCTGGATCCTCGGCTCGAGCCTGTTCGGCGCGCGGCTCGCGGCGATGCTGGGATTGCCCTACGCCTTCGCGTCGCATTTCGCGCCGGCGATGCTCGAGCAGGCGATCGCGGCTTATCGCACGGATTTCCGGCCGTCGCCGCGCCTCGCGGCGCCGCACGTGATGCTGGCGATGAACGTCGTCGTCGCCGACACCGATGCGGAGGCCGCGCGCCTGTTCACCACGCAACAGCAGTCGTTCGCGAACCTGCGCAGCGGCCGGCCTGGACTCGTACCGCCGCCGCTGGCGTCCGCCGCCGAGATCCGCTCGCGCTACGAGCCGCAGCTGCTGGCGACGGTCGACGAGGCGCTGTCGTGCGCCGCCGTGGGCGCGCCGGCGACGGTGCGCGAACACGTGGCGGAATTCGTCGCGCGCCACCAGCCGGACGAATTGGTCTTCACCGCGAACATCCACGACCCCGCCGCGCGGCTGCGTTCGTTCGAGCTCGCGATGGACGCCGTCCGCGCCATCCCCACCAGCGAACCAGCCAGGGAGTACATGCCATGAAGATCGTGACCAGCCTGAGCTTCCGCGGCGACTGCCGCGAGGCGTTCGAGTTCTACGCCAAGGTCCTGGGCGGCAGGATCACCGCCGCTTTCCCGTACGGCGACGGCCCGCCGGACATGCCGATGGAGCCGAAGTACAAGGACTGGCTGATGCACTGCTGGCTCGAGGTCGGCGACCAGGCCCTCATGGGCGCGGACATGGACGAGCCATGGGCGCCCAACATCGGCAAGCCGAAGAACGGCTTCGATGTCACCCTCCATACCGACGATGCCGGACAAGCGCGCCGCTGGTTCGACGCGCTCGCGGAAGGCGGCAAGGTCGTGATGGCGTTCGACAAGACGTTCTGGTCGCCGGGATACGGCGCCCTGGTCGACCGCTTCGGGATTCCGTGGATGGTGAATACCACCCCGTGATTCCCGCTGCGACGGGTCGCGGCGTGCCGTCAGGCGCGCTGCGATCGCGTCGCCGTTTTCTTCGGAGCGGGAGAGGGTGGCTTGCGGCGCGACGCTTCGGAGCTGAAGGCGCTCGAGACGCTGCGCAGTGGTGTGTTGCCGAGGACTTCGATGCGGCCGCCGCGCTTGCGGAACTCCGCGATGTCGGCGGTGATGCCTTGGTGGGTGAGGCTGTGGGATTGGTCGTTGGCGGGTGACGGCTTGCGGGCCATGCCTCTCCTTTGCGGGTACGGAAGAACGCCAATTATATTGAAAATCAATGATTTGCGCAAGTTCTGCGCCAATATCGACGCCTGTCGGCCCCGCAGGGCCCGGATCCGGCCGGCCAACGGCGTGAAAGCCCCCGGAATGCGAGAATGCCGGCCCGGTCGCCCCCAGCGATCGCGCCTCCCGCGCCAGATCCCCCATGAAAACCCCCCAGGCCCTCCAGGCCCTCATCGACGACGGCCTGATCGACCAGGTCCTGCGCCCGCTCAAGAGCGGCAAGGAAGCGGCCGTCTACGTCGTGCATGGCGGCGGCGAGGTGCGTTGCGCGAAGGTCTACAAGGACATGGCGCAGCGCAGCTTCCAGCAGCGCGTGCAATACCAGGAAGGCCGAAAGGTGCGCGGCAGCCGCGAGGCGCGTGCGATCGGCAAGGCCACGCGCTACGGCCGCAAGCAGCAGGAAGAGAACTGGAAGAACACCGAAGTCGAAGCGCTGTACCGGCTGCGCGACGCCGGCGTGCGCGTGCCCGAACCGCACGGCTTCTTCCACGGCGTGCTGGTGATGGAGATGGTGACCGACGCCGATGGTTACGCCGCGCCCCGCCTGGGCGAGTACGAGCCGACGCCGGAGCAGGCGCGCGATTTCCACGCGGTGCTGGTGCGGCAGGTGGTGCGGATGCTGTGCTGCGGCCTGATCCACGGCGACCTGTCGCCGTACAACGTGCTGGTCGGGCCGGACGGACCGGTGCTGATCGATTTTCCGCAGGTCGTCAGCGCGGGCGGCAACAACGCCGCGCGGCAGATGCTGCTGCGCGACGTCAACAATCTCACCGCCTACCTCGGGCGCTGGGCGCCGGAACTGCTCGACACCTGGTATGCCGAGGAAATGTGGGCGCTGTTCGAAGCCGGCGCGCTGCAGCCGGACACGGTGCTGACCGGCACGTTCGAGCACGACGAACACCTGGCCGACGTCGGCAGCGTGCGCGAGGCGATCGAGGAGGCCCGCCAGGAAGCGCTGATCCGGCAGCAGGGCCGCGAGGCCGCGGAAGCGGACGAGCGCTAGCGCTGGAGCCCGAAGCGGCGTTCGCCCGGGCGCGAAGCCGCGCCGCGCGGCGTCAGGCTTCGTCCAGCGCGTGGTGGATCAGCACCACGCATTGCGACGCGAACAGCATCTTCGATCCCAGCGTGATTTTCTTCGCGCCCAGGCGCTCGAGGCTGCCGAAGGTCTTCTTCGGCATCGGGATGTGGTCGGTGA
>DATJDY010000231.1:0-5466 GCA_035497155.1 Luteimonas sp. | reverse complement strand
CACCAGCCACTTCTTCCATCGCAAGCTCATGGACCTGCGCGGCGCCATCCGCCACGGCGTGCGCGCCTGGCTGCCGCATGGCTGAGGCGGCGACGGACGACGCCGCGACCGATGCCGCGCTGCCCTCGCAGCGTTATGCCGCCGGCGCGATCCGCGGCGAATGGAACGCCGATCCGGCGCAGCACGAAGCATTGCGGGAACTCGACCGCATCCACCTCGCGCTTGTCGATGCCGATGCCCCGGCGCCCGGCGCGCTCGCGCGCCTGTTCGGGCGCCGCACACCCGAAGCGCCGCGCGGCCTCTACCTCTGGGGCGGCGTCGGCCGCGGCAAGACCTTCCTCGTCGACCTGTTCTACGCGGGGCTGCCGATCGAACGGAAGCGGCGCACGCACTTCCACCGCTTCATGCGCGGCGTGCACGAACGGTTGCGCGCGCACGCCGGGCAGGCCGATCCGCTGGCGGCGGTCGCGCGCGAATGGCGCGAGCAGCTGCGCGTGCTGGTGCTCGACGAGTTCTTCGTCACCGACATCGGCGACGCGATGCTGCTCGGACGCTTGCTCGACCGGTTGCTGGCCGAAGGCGTGGTGCTGGTCACGACCTCGAACATCGCGCCCTCCGGGCTGTACGAAGGCGGCCTGCAGCGAGCGCGCTTCCTGCCGGCGATCGCGCTGATCGAGCGCGACTGCGCGGTGGTGCACCTCGACAGCGCCCAGGACTACCGGCTGCGCGCGCTGACCCGTTCGCCCGTGTACCGCGCGCCGCTCGACGCGCAGTCGGACGCATGGCTCGAGACGCGCTGGCACGAGCTCGGAGGCGACAGCAACGTCGTCGACGGCCGCCATCGCGAAGCCGGCATCCAGGTCGATGGCCGCCGCATCGCCGTGCGCGCGCGCAGCAAGGGCATGGCCTGGTTCGATTTCACCGCGCTGTGCGAAGGCCCGCGCGGCGCCGGCGACTACATCGAGATCGCGCGCGAATTCCACACCGTGCTGGTTGGCGGCATCCCGGTGATGGATGCGCGCAGCGACGACGCCGCGCGCCGCTTCGTCACGCTGGTGGACGAGCTGTACGACCGCCACGTCAACCTCGTCTGCACCGCTGCGGCGCCGCCGGAAGCGCTGTACGCCGGCGAGCGCCTCGCGGGCGCGTTCGAGCGCTGCGCCTCGCGGCTCATCGAGATGCGCTCGGCCGAATACCTGGCGGCCGAACACCGCGGCTGAACGGCGCGGTCGAACCACACCCGAATGCGGCTCGCGTCAAGGATGCGTCCGATGCCGGCCGTATAATCGCGGCGACCCCGCACTCCCCAATACTGAGGCCTGCCTCGATGAAATCCGTTCGCCTGGCGCTGTGCGCCATCCTTGCCGCCGTCGCCCTCACCGCCTGCGAGGAAAAGATCGATGTACCCGGCGCGGGCGCCGATGGTGCCGCCGCGACGTCCGGCGCGGCAGGCGCCGGCAACACGGCCGCCCCTGCCAAGGCGCCTTACGCCAATCCCATCGATTCCGCGCCCATCGAGCCGGTCGCCGTGGCCGCCGACGCCGTACGCGTGGGCACGTCGCTGGATCCGTCCGGCGCCGCGGCGGGCGCGAAGCCGGCTTATTCGACGGCCGACACGTTGTACGCATCGCTGTCCGCGAAGGGCCGGACCGGCACCGCCAAGGTGTACTGGACGGCGCCGAACGGACTCTCCGCGAAGGAAGAGCAAAAGGCGATCTCGGGCGAGAACGTCAACTTCCAGTTCTCCCGCGCCGACGGCATGAAGGCCGGCAAGTACAACGTCGAGATCGACGTGGACGGCGTGCCCGCGGGCATCGTCGACTTCACGGTCCAGTGAACGGCGTCCTCGGCCGCGACGTCGACTACCCACGCGGCTACGACGCGACACTGCTGTTCCCGATCCCGCGCTCGCAGGGGCGCGCGTCGCTGGGCCTCGTCGAAGGCGCCGCGCTGCCGTTCCACGGCAACGATCGCTGGCACGCGTACGAAGTGTCCTGGCTCGACCTGCGCGGCAAGCCGGTCGTTGCCACGCTCACCATCACCGTGCCGGCGGATACGCCGAACCTGGTCGAGTCGAAGTCGCTGAAGCTCTACCTCAACTCGTTCAACGCGACGCGCTTCGCCGATGCCGCCGAGGTGCGCGCGCGCATCGCGGCCGACCTGTCGCGCGTGGCCGGCGGCCTGGTGCGCGTGGAGCCCGGCCTGCCGCCGATGGCTTCGGGCGCGGGCAGCGCGAGCGACGACGCCACGTTCCTGCTCGATGCGCTGGACGTCGACATCGCCTCGTACGGCCCGCCCGATGCATCGCTGCTCGTCGCCGACGCCGGCGACCTCGTCGCCGAGACGCTGCGCTCGGACCTGCTCAAGTCGAACTGCCCGGTTACCGGCCAACCCGACTGGGCCGGCGTGCGCATCGCGTACGCGGGCCCGCGCATCGACCGTGCCGGGCTGCTGCGTTACCTCGTTTCGTTCCGCGACCACGCCGAATTCCACGAGCAATGCGTCGAGCGGATCTTCGCCGACGTGATGGCGCGCTGCACGCCGCGCACGCTGTCGGTCGAAGCGCGCTACACGCGCCGCGGCGGGCTCGACATCAATCCGTGGCGCGCGACGCCCGGCCTGCCGCAGCCGGCGATCCTGCGCGACGAGCGCCAATAACGCCGCAGGCCCTCGCTCAGCGCCGCGCGTTCAACTTCGTCAAGGCACGCCGTCACGCGACGGCGATGCGCGCTTAACACCATCGATGCGAGCCTGCCGCCACACACCGCGCAGGAGATGCATGCATGTCACCCCAGTCCAGCAAGGGCGCGGACGAACTTTCGCTGCAACCGTCGAAGGCGACGGGCACGCGGGCGGACTTCTCCAACGTCGAAGGCCACGCCGACACGGTTCCCGGCTCGGGACCCACCGGCAAACCCGATTTCTCGAACGTGCAGGGCAACGCCGACACGGTTCCCGCCGGCACCGCGAACACCTACACGGTGCAGAAGGGCGACACCCTGTCCGCCATCGCTCAGCACCACTACGGCAAGGCCAGCCGCTGGCACGCGATCTTCGAGGCCAACCGCGACCAGCTCGACGATCCCGACCTGATCCGCCCCGGCCAGGTGCTCAAGCTTCCCCAGCAGTGATCCATTCCCCACGGAGAATCCCCATGAAACGCACTTTCCTCGGCACCGCCGTCACCGCCGCGCTGCTCGCGGGCATCGCGCTCGCCGGCTGCAAGAAGCATGACAACGCCGACGCGACGGCCACCACGCCCGCGCCCGCCGCCAGCGAACCGGCACCGATGGCCGAAGCGACGCCGCCACCGGCCGCGGCGGGCATTACCGTCACGACCGTGGACCTCGGCAATGCCGTCGGCGCCGACAACCGCGTCACCACGCCGGCCACCGCTTTCGCCGGCAAGGACACCATCCACGCGTCCGTCGCCACCGACGGCGGCGGCGGCAACCTGACCGCGAAGTGGTCGTTCCAGGACGGCCAGGTCGTCGACAGCCAGGACAAGACCGTCCCGGCGGGTCCGCAGGTCACCGACTTCAGCATCAGCAAGCCAGACGGCTGGCCGGCGGGCCACTACAAGCTCGAGGTGATGAACAACGGCATGGTCGTGCAGACCCGCGAGTTCGACGTCAAGTAAGCGCACGGCCTTCGGCTGGCGGGCGCTGGCGCCCCGGGCGACAATGGCGGCTTGTCCGCATCGCCCGAGACGCCAATGTCCGCCAAGCCGACCATCCTCTACACCCTCACCGACGAAGCGCCGCTGCTGGCGACCGCAAGCTTCCTGCCGATCGTGCAGGCCTTCGCCGGCACCGCGGGCATCGCGGTGGAAACGCGCGACATCTCGCTGTCGGGGCGGATCCTTTCGCAGTTCCCCGAGGCGCTTCGCCCGGAACAGCGCGTCGCCGACGACCTGGCCGAGCTCGGCAAGCTGGCGACCACGCCGGAAGCCAACATCATCAAGCTGCCGAACATCAGTGCCTCGGTGCCGCAGCTGCGCGCCGCGATCGCCGAACTGCAGGCGCAGGGCAATGCCCTCCCCGACTATCCCGGGGACGCTTCCGACGCGGCGCTGAAGGACGTGCAGTCGCGCTACGACAAGGTCAAGGGCAGCGCGGTGAACCCGGTGCTGCGCGAAGGCAATTCCGACCGCCGCGCGCCGGCCTCGGTCAAGGCGTATGCGCGCAAGCATCCGCATCGCATGGGCAAGTGGAGCGCCGATTCGAAGTCGCACGTCGCGCACATGGACGCCGACGATTTCTACGGTAGCGAGCAGTCGCTGGCGATGCCGGCCGCGGGCAGCGTGCGCATCGAATTCGAGGGCGACGACGGCAACCGCAAGGTGCTGAAGGACAAGCTGGCGCTGAAGCCAGGCGAAATCATCGACGCTTCGGTGATGCGCACCGCCGCGCTCGGCCGCTTCGTCGAGGCGCAGATCGCCGATGCCGCGCGGCAGGGCGTGCTGTTCTCGCTGCACCTGAAGGCGACGATGATGAAGGTCTCCGACCCGATCATGTTCGGCGTCGCGGTGCGCGCGTTCTACGGCCCCGTGCTGGAGAAGCACGCCGACGCGCTCAAGTCGATCGGCTTCGACGCCAACAACGGCATCGGCGACCTCTACGCGAAGCTCGGCGCGCTGCCGCAGGCGCAGCAGGATGCGATCCGCGCCGACATCGAGGCGCTGTACGCGCAGCGCCCGGCCGTCGCGATGGTCAATTCCGACAAGGGCATCACCAACCTGCACGTGCCGAGCGACGTGATCGTCGACGCATCGATGCCGGCGATGATCCGCGACTCCGGCCGCATGTGGAACGCGAAGGGCGAGTTGCAGGACACCAAGGCGCTCATCCCGGACCGCTGCTACGCCGGCATCTACCAGGCCGTGATCGACGACTGCAAGGCGCACGGCGCGTTCGATCCGGCGACCATGGGCAGCGTGCCCAACGTCGGCCTGATGGCGCAGAAGGCCGAGGAATACGGCTCGCACGACAAGACCTTCCAGCTCGACGGCGACGGCGTGGTGCGCGTGGTCGACGAGTCGGGCAAGGCACTGATGGAGCACCGCGTCGCCGCCGGCGACATCTGGCGCATGTGCCAGACCAAGGACGCGCCGATCCAGGACTGGGTGAAGCTGGCGGTGAACCGCGCGCGGCTGTCCGGTACGCCGGCCGTGTTCTGGCTCGATCCGGTGCGTGCGCACGATGCGCAGGTCATCGCCAAGGTCGAGCGCTACCTGCACGACCACGACACGGCCGGGCTGGACATCCGGATCATGGCGCCCGTCGACGCGATGGCGCTGTCGCTCGCGCGCATCCGCCAGGGCCAGGACACGATCTCGGTCACCGGCAACGTGCTGCGCGACTACCTCACCGACCTGTTCCCGATCATGGAGCTGGGCACCAGCGCGAAGATGCTGTCGATCGTGCCGCTGATGGCCGGCGGCGGCCTGTTCGAGACCGGCGCCGG
>DATJDY010000230.1:0-1712 GCA_035497155.1 Luteimonas sp. | reverse complement strand
GAGGTGATGGACAAATGGGCCCACGAAGCGGTCGAAGGCCATTTCCGCGAACCGGCGCCGTGGATGCCCTACCACGCGCTGGTACGCGACGGCTTGGCCAGGGTCGTGGGCGCCGAATCGTCCGAGGTGGTGGCGATGAACTCGCTCACCGCCAACCTGCACTTCATGCTGGCGAGCTTCTACCGGCCGACGCGCGAGCGCCCGGCGATCCTGATGGAAGCCGGCGCGTTCCCGTCGGATCGCTATGCGCTCGATTCGCAGGTGCGATTCCACGGCTTCGATCCCGCGACCGACCTCATCGAGGTGCAGCCCGACGCGCCCGAAGGCACGTTCTCGATGGCGGCGATCGCCGAGGCGATCGAGCGCCACGGGCCGCGCATCGCGACGATCGTCTGGCCGGGCGTGCAGTACCGCACCGGGCAGGCCTTCGACCTCGCGGGAATCGCGCGGCTCGGGCGGGCGGCGGGCGCGATCGTGGGCTTCGACCTCGCCCATGGCGTGGGCAACCTGCCCTTGCGCCTGCACGACGACGGCGCCGACTTCGCGGTGTGGTGCCATTACAAGTACATGAATTCGGGTCCGGGCGCGGTCGCAGGCTGCTTCGTGCACGAGCGGCACGCGCGCACGGACCGGCCGCGGCTCGCGGGCTGGTGGGGCCACGACCAGTCCTCGCGCTTCCGCATGGGCCCGGACTTCGTGCCGACGCCAGGGGCCGACGGCTGGCAGCTCAGCAACCCGCCGATCCTCGGCCTGGCGCCGCTGCGCGCTTCGCTCGAGCTGTTCGCGCGCGCCGGCGGCATGGACGCGTTGCGGGCGCGTTCGCTGCGGCTCACGGGCTACCTCGAGGCGCTGATCCGCGAACGCCTCGCCGACACGCTGCAGGTCGTGACGCCTGCCGATCCGGCGCAACGCGGCGCGCAACTGTCGCTGCGCGTCGCCGGCGGACGCGAGCGTGGCCGCGCCCTGTTCGAATCCCTCGAAAGCCGGGGCATCGTCGGCGACTGGCGCGAGCCGGACGTGATCCGGATCTCGCCCGCGCCGCTCTACAACAGCCACGCCGACATCCTGCGCTTCGTGCGCGGCGTCGAAGCCTGGCGCGGCAGCGACGCATGAAACCCGAAGGGTCGCTCACGATCGTCGGCGCCGGCCTGGCCGGCGCCCTCCTCGCCACGCTGCTCGCGCAGCGCGGCTGGCGCGTCGAGGTGTTCGAACGCCGCGGCGATCCGCGCCTGCACGGCTATGCCGGCGGCCGTTCGATCAACCTGGCGCTGGCCGAGCGCGGCCTGCATGCGCTGCGCCAGGCCAGCGCGGACGGCACCGTGCTGGAACGCGCGGTGATGATGCGCGGGCGCATGATCCATCCCCTCCACGGCGACGTGCACCTGCAGCGCTACGGGCGCGACGACAGCGAGGTGATCTGGTCGGTCAGCCGCGGCGAGCTCAACATCGCGCTCCTGGATGCGGCGGAGGCCGCCGGCGCGACGCTGCACTTCGACCGAGGTCTTGCGGCAGTGGACTTCACCCGGGGCGTGGCGTCGTTCCGTGGCGACGGCGGCGACCACGTGCACGAATTCACCGCCCTCTTCGGCTGCGACGGCGCCGGTTCCACGCTGCGCTCGCGGATGGCGCTGAACATGGATCTCGGTGAACGCACCGAATGGCTCGAGCACGGCTACAAGGAACTCGAGATCCCGCCCGCACCCGACGGCGGC
>DATJDY010000229.1:0-5383 GCA_035497155.1 Luteimonas sp. | reverse complement strand
TGGCAGCACAGTTCTATGAAATGCGTGCCCTTCAACGCGCTTTCGCTAAAGAGCACGCCATTGTTGGCGAGGATGCCGACCGGCATGCCGTGGATATGCGCGAAGCCCGTCACCAGCGTGGTGCCGTAATTGGCCTTGAACTCATCCAGCACCGAGCCGTCGACGATGCGTGCGATGATTTCGCGCACGTCATAGGGCTGGCGCACGTCGCTTGGCACGATGCCGTACAGCTCCTCGGCCGGATGCAGCGGCTCGCGCGGCTCGCGCGTGGCCATGGACGCGGGCAGCACCTTGCGCCGGTTCAGTCCGCCGACGATGTCGCGCGCGATCTGCAGCGCGTGCCGATCGTCGTCGGCGAAATGATCGGCCACGCCCGACACCGACGTGTGCACGTCGGCGCCGCCGAGGGTTTCCGCGTCGACGACTTCGCCCGTCGCCGCCTTCACCAGCGGCGGGCCGCCGAGGAAGATCGTGCCCTGTTCCTTCACGATCACCGATTCGTCGCTCATCGCCGGCACGTAGGCGCCGCCCGCGGTGCACGAACCCATCACCACCGCGACCTGCGGGATGTTCTCCGCGCTCATCCGCGCCTGGTTGTAGAAGATGCGGCCGAAGTGCTCCTTGTCCGGGAAGACTTCGTCCTGCAGCGGCAGGAACGCGCCGCCGGAATCGACGAGGTAGATGCACGGCAGGTGGTTCTCGCGCGCGACTTCCTGCGCGCGCAGGTGCTTTTTCACCGTCATCGGGAAATAGGTGCCGCCCTTGACGGTCGCGTCGTTGGCGACGACCACGACTTCCTGGCCCATGACGCGGCCGATGCCGCAGACCATGCCGGCCACGGGCGCGGCGCCATCGTACATGTCCTCGGCGGCGAGCGGCGCGATCTCGAGGAACGGCGAACCCGGGTCGAGCAGGGCGACGATGCGCTCGCGCACCAGCAGCTTGCCGCGCTCGGTGTGCTTGTCGCGCGCCTTCTGCCCGCCGCCGCCGGCCGCGCGTGCCAGGCGCCGGTCGAGTTCCTCGACGAGGCTGCGATGGAAGTCGGCGTTGGCGCGGAACTCGTCCGAGCGCGGATCCAGCTGCGAGGCGATGACGGGCATCCGCCGATTCTACGGAAAAACGGAATGGCGAAAAAAAGCACGGGCCGGCGCAAAAGAAAGGGCCCGCCGAAGCGGGCCCTTGCCTGCAGCCGAAGCGCGGGCTTCGGCATGCCGGTGTCGCTTGGCTTACTTCTTGGCCTGGTCGGCAGCAGCGTCCGCCTTGTCCGCCATGTTCTGGGCGGCATCGGCGGTGTTCTGCGCGGCGTTGGCGGTCGCCTGCGCGGCGCCGGCAGCGGCCTGGTTGGCGGCGACGGCAGCGGCGTCGGCAGCTTCCTTGGTGTTGGCGGCGACTTCGCCCGCGGCCTCGCCGGTGGCGGCGGCGGCGGCCTCGGCGCCCTGCTGGGCGGCGTTGCCCGCGGCGGACGCGGCGTCGGACGCGGCAGCAGCGGCCTGGTCGGCGGCGGACGAGGCCTCGGCGGCCTGCTGCTGCGCCTCGGGGGTCTCGTTCTTGCAGGCCGACAGGGCCAGGACGGCAGCGGTGGCAAGGACGAAAAGCTTGGTGTTCATGGTGGCTCCGGAGGTGTTTGGGATGGACCGCGATGAAGGGTATGCGCTCCGCGTGAATGGGCGCGTGATGATGGTGAACGCTCGGCCCGCCGGAGTCAAAAACAAAAAAGCCGCCGGTTCGCACCGGCGGCTTCGTGTAGCGAACTACGCTTGGCTGCTTACTTCTTCGCAGCGGCGGCGGCGTCCTGCGCAGCGTCCTTCGCCTGGCCAGCGGCGTCGGCCGCGTTGTCGGCGGAGTCGGCGGCGGCGTCGGCCTCACCCATGGTCGGGGCGGCAGCGGCGGCGTCGGCCGAGGTGCTGGCGGCGTCGGCAGCAGCGGCGGCGGCGTCGGCCGAAGCCTGGGCGGCGTCGGCGTTGGCAGCGTCACCCGTGGTGGCGGCGGTGTCGGCAGCCTGCTGGGCGTCGGTGGCAGCGGCGGCAGCGTCGGTCGCGGAGTCCGCGGCCTGCTGCGAGTTGGAGCAAGCGGCCAGGGCAACGCCCATGGCAAGGGCGAGCAGCGCCTTGTTGATGGTCATGATCAAATCTTCCTCGTCGTTAGTTTGGCAACGCGCAACTGCGCGCCTTTAACATGATGACAAGCCCTTGTCGCCTGTCAAGCGGGTGGGGCAACTTTTTTTGGTTAAGCGGTCTTAACTTTTCACGCAATCTCGACGGCGACCGCTGTCGCTTCGCCGCCGCCGATGCACAGCGAGGCCACACCACGGCGTCCGCCGCGCGCCTGGAGCGCATGGAGCAGGGTCACCAGCAGGCGTGCGCCGCTGGCACCGATCGGGTGGCCCAGGGCCACGGCGCCGCCGTTGACGTTGAGGCGGTCGTGCGGGATGCCCAGGTCGGTCATCGGCGCCATCGCCACGCAGGAGAAGGCTTCGTTGACCTCGAACAGGTCCACGTCGGCCACCGTCCAGCCGGCCTTGTCGAGCACGCTGCGCAGCGCAGCGACCGGGGCGGTGGTGAACCACTCCGGCGCCTGCGAATGGGTGGCATGGGCGACGATCCGCGCCAGTGGCGCGAGCCCCCGCGCCTTCGCCTCGGCGGCGGTCGTCAGGACCAGCGCGGCGGCGCCGTCGGAAATCTTCGAGGCGGCGGCGGCGGTGATCACGCCGTCCTTGCCGAAGGCCGGTCGCAGGGAGGGGATCTTGGCAACATCGATCTTGCCGGGTTCCTCGTCCTTGTCGACGACCACCTCGCCCTTGCGGCCCTTGACGGTCACCGGGACGATTTCGGCGTCGAACGCGCCGGAGGCCTGCGCGTGCTGCGCGCGGCGCACGCTCTCGGCCGAATAGGCGTCGAGCGCTGCGCGGTCGTAGCCGTACTTCGCGCAGGCCATGTCGCCGAACACGCCCATCGCCTGGCCGTCGTAGGGGTTGGTCAGGCCGTCCCAGGCCATGTGGTCGAGCATCTCGGCGCTGCCGTAGCGGATGCCGGTGCGCGAGTTGTTGAGCAGGTGCGGCGCGTTGGTCATCGACTCCATGCCGCCGGCGACGACGACTTTCGCCGAACTCGCCTTGATCAGGTCGTGCGCGAGCATCGCGGCTTTCATGCCCGAGCCGCAGACCTTGTTGACCGTGGTGCAGCCCGCCGCGGCGGGGATGCCGGCGCCGAGCGAGGCCTGGCGGGCGGGCGCCTGGCCGAGGCCGGCCGGCAGTACGCAACCCATCAGCACTTCGTCCACCTGGTCCGGGGCGAGGCCCGCGTGGGCGAGGGCGCCCGCGATCGCGGTGCTGCCCAGCTGCGTGGTCGGGACGCCGGTGAACTGGCCGAGGAAGGAACCGATGGCGGTGCGCTTGGCACCGACGATCACGACGCTCTGGTCGGAAGCTGCGGACATGGGGACTCCGTATGGGGGTGCGGCCCGGGGGCCGCATGGGCCGATTATGGCGCGATTCGGCCCCGGATGCTGCAGTGCCGCATCGCTTGCGGTGGGGGGCGGAGGCGCCCGCATAATGGCGGCGGGTGACGCGTCCGTTCGAACCAGGGGATTTCCGATGCGCAATGACTTGAACCTGGCGCGCCACGCGCTGGTGGTGGCTGTCGTCCTGGGCCTTGCGGCTTGCGGCAGTGGCGGTGGCGGCACCAACGTCAAGAACACGCCGCCGCCACCACCGCCCCCGGCGAACAACGGCGGTGGCGGCGGCGGCGTGCAGACGCAGCCGGGATTCTCCGACCATCTTTCGCTCACCGACGATCTCGGTGCGCGCGCTGCCGGCTACACCGGCGCAGGCGTCACCATCGGTTTCGTCGACACCGGCGTGAACCGCAACCATCCCGCGCTCGCAGGCCGCGTGGCCGCGAACTTCGTGCACGTCGATGCGACGGCCAACGACCTGAGCGTCGACGACAAGGTCGGCCACGGCACGATCGTCGCCACGCTCGCGGCGGGCAAGGCGTTCGGCCAGTGGCCGGGGGGCATCGCGCCGGACGCGCGCATCGTGTCGTCGCGCATCATCTCCGATGCGCCACCCGCCGACGACGGCTCCGGCCAGGGCAACAGCGTGGAGAGCGGCCAGGGCTACGGCGCCTTCTTCGCCGCCATCGACGCCGAACTGGCCGATGCGGGCGCGAAGATCATCAACAACTCCTGGGGCGGGCTGTACTGGACGCAGGGCGACGTCACCACCGAATTCGCGAACGCGTACCGCGACTTCGTGGTCACGCGCGGCGGGCTGATCGTGTTCGCGAGCGGCAATTCCGGCGCCGATTCGCGTTACCGCGCCAATCCTTCGGACAACGCGGCGCTGCCGAGCAAGGACAACGGCGCGGCCGCGGACCTGGCGGTGGGCTGGCTCACCGTCAGCGCGCTCGACACGCTGCATCCCACGCAGCTCGCCTCGTATTCGCAGCAGTGCGGCGTGGCGATGGACTACTGCCTGGTCGCGCCGGGCGACGTCGTGTTCACCGCCGCCACCGACACCGCGGGCAACCCGACGTACTGGGTCGGGTCGGGCACCTCGTTCGCCGCGCCGCTGGTCTCCGGCGCCGCCGCGGTGGTGTGGTCGGCGTTCCCGTACTTCAACAACGACCTCGTGCGGCAGACGCTGCTGGGCACGGCGAAGGACCTCGGCGCGGCGGGCGTGGATCCCGTCTTCGGCCACGGCTTGCTCGACGTCGGCGCGGCGGTGAAGGGGCCGGCGCGCTTCGACTGGGGCGACGTCACCGTGTCGTTCGCCGGTTCATCGACGTGGTCGAACACGATTTCCGGCACTGGCGGCCTGGTGAAGAACGGCACCGGCACGCTGGTGCTCGCGCAAGACTCGACGTACTCGGGCGACACGCGCATCAACGGCGGCGTGATCGAACTCGGCGCCGGAATGTCCGGTTCGAACTTCGTCGTCGGAAGCGCGGGCACCTTGCGCGGCAGCGGCAGCATCCACGGGAACGTGCGCAACGCCGGCCACGTGCAGGCGAGCGCGGCGACCGGCACGCCGCTGCAGGTGGGCGGCAACTACGTGCAGGAGGCGACCGGCACGCTCGACGCGTACATCGGCCGCTCCTTCGCAGTTGGCGGCACGGCCACCCTGGCGGGCACGCTCAACGTGCTCGGCGTCGCCACCGGCTACACCGCGGTCGCGCACGAGACGATCCTGCATGCGAACGGCGGCGTGTCGGGCACGTTCGGCACGCTCACCAGCGCCGGTTCCTTCCTCGACGCGACCGTGGCCTACGACCCGGACGACGTTTTCCTCGACATCACCCGGCTCGACGTCGGCCTGGCTGCGCAATCGATGGGCCTGACGCCGGCCTCGCTGTCGGGCGCCGTGCGCGTGGAGCAGGCGTTC
>DATJDY010000228.1:0-1746 GCA_035497155.1 Luteimonas sp. | reverse complement strand
CCGGGCTTCCAGCTGGTGGTGTCGTACAACCCCGGCTACCAGCGCATGCTGAAGGACTTGAAACCCAGCACGCGGCAGCGCTTCGTCGCGCTGGATTTCGACTTCCCGCCGCTGGATACCGAGGTCGCCATCGTCGAACGCGAAGGCGGCGCCAACCACGCCACGGCACACGCGTTGGTCACGCTCGGCCAGCGCCTGCGCGGCCTGCAGGATCGCGGCTTGGCCGAGGTGCCGAGTACGCGCTTGCTGATCGCCGCCGCGCAATTGATCGCCAGCGGTATTCCCGAGCGCGATGCGTGCCGCGCGGCTATCGTCTCGCCGCTGTCGGACGAGGCAACGCTGGTCGGCGCCATGCACGACCTGGTGGACGCCAGCTTCATCTGATCGCGCGGTCGCCGCGCGCCGGAGCCACGCCATGGCCGAAGCCGAAGATGTCATCGTCGACGCCGCGCGCCACGCGACCATCTACGCACGCGCGCTGTGGCAACGTCATCGGCCACCGGCGCAGCAGGCAGCGCCGATCGGCCTGGCCGACGTCGCGCCGCGGCTGGACCTGCTGATCACCGCGCTGTGCGGGCGCAGTTTGCGGCTGCGGGTCGCACAGCCGCCGGCGCCGCCGTCACTGCTGGCGCTGGCGGTACACCGGCGTCACGGGCCAGTGCACCGTCACGCGCTGCCGGCCACCGACGGCGAATCCATCTGGCTGCCAGCCAACTTCGGCAAACTCGACGCGTGCGCGGCATGGTCGCGCTATCGCGTGCTCGCGCTGACGCAGACCGTGCGCGTCATGCGCGGCAGCGCAGCGCACTTGCCGGGCGCTCGCGAGCCGCTGCTGCACGACCTGTACCTGCTGTGCGAGGCCGACGCCGCCGACCGCGAGCTGCTGCGCGCCCTGCCCGGCACCGCGGACGCGCTCGCCGCGCTGCGCCGCGATGCGCTGGCGGCACGCCCGGCGCCTGACACACTCCCGCTCGCGCTGCGCGCGCTGGAAGCCTGGTTGCAATGCGTGCTCGGTGCGGATCTGCGTGCACCTGCCTCGGAACTCGATCCACCCGGCGCCACGCCGGACGATTCCCTGCGCCGCGCTCGCGAACTCGCCACCGCGCTGCGCGACGCGACGCCCGATCAGCGCTTTGGCCCGCGTCCGTTGCTCAAGGACGGCTGGACCGGCGAGCTTCTCGCTCCCACGCCACGCCATGTGACCGCTGCGGCGGCCAACGGTCCTGCCGATCCATCAGCCGCCGAAACCCCGCGCAGCGCACGCCTGCCGCGTCGTCCCGACGTGCGCCAGGCGGATGACGATGAGGACGACGACCGCCCCGGTGCGTGGATGGTGCAGACGGCGCAGCCGCACGAGCAAGCCGAGGACCCACACGGTCTGCAGCGGCCCACCGATCGCGATGACGACACCGCGGCCGATGAATACGCCGACGCCTTGTCCGAGTTGCCCGAGGCGCGCCTGCTGACGCGGCCCGGCCGACCGAAGGAAATCCTGCTTTCCGACGATCCGCCGACGCCGGCAACGCATGCGCCGGCGGCCGCCGCGAGGCCGTCTGACCACGCGCTGGCCTACCCCGAGTGGGACTACCGGCTCGACGCCTACCGTCCGCGCGGCGTCACCGTGCATTGCCTGCCAGCCGTCAACGGCGCGCAGTCATGGGTCGATGCCACGCTGCACGACCATCGCGGCATGCTGCAGGACATCCGCCGCCGCTTCGAGCTGCTGCGCGCGCGGCGCGTGCGCAT
>DATJDY010000227.1:0-5584 GCA_035497155.1 Luteimonas sp. | reverse complement strand
GATCGGGCTGTGGGTGTCGCGCGACGTGCTCGAATGGATGGCGACGCCGCCCGCCGCGTTGCCGCTGGCCGACGCCTACCTGAAGATCATCTTCCTCGCGCTGCCCTTCCTGTACGCGTTCGCCTACCTGTCGGCGATCCTGCGCGGCGCCGGCGATACGAAGACGCCGTTCGCGTTCCTGCTCGTGGCGGTGGGCCTCGACATCGGGCTCGCGCCGCTGTTCATCCTCGGCATCGGGCCGTTCCCGCGGATGGGCGTGGCCGGCAGCGCGATGAGCACGCTGGTCGCCGACGCCATCGCGCTGGCGGCGATGATCTGGTGGCTGTGGAGCCACAAGCATCCATTGTGGATCAGCCGCCAGGATCGCGGCCTGTACGTGCCCGACTGGACCATCGTCCGCGCGATGGTGTCCAAGGGCGTGCCGATGGGGCTGCAGATGGTGCTGGTGTCGCTGGCGATGATCGCGATGATCACGCTGGTCAACCACTACGGCACGCACACCACCGCGGCCTACGGCGCGGCGCTGCAGCTGTGGACCTACGTGCAGATGCCGGCGATGGCGATCGGCGCCGCCTGTTCGTCCATGGCCGCGCAGAACGTCGGCGCCGGGCGCTGGGATCGCGTGGATGCGACCACGAAGTACGGCATCGGCTTCAACTTCCTGCTGACGGCGGCGCTGATCGTGCCGCTGATCCTGTTCGACCGGACCACGCTGGGCTGGTTCCTGAACGACGCGCACGAGGCGATCGGGATCGCGCGCCACATCAACCACCTCGCGGTGTGGTCGTTCCTGTTCTTCGGGGTGACGTTCGTGGTCGCGGGCGTGGTGCGCTCGACCGGCGCGGTGGTGCCGCCGCTGCTGATCCTCGGCGCCGCGCTGTGGGGCGTGCGCGTGCCGTTCGCGTCGTGGCTGCAGCCGACGCTCGGCGCGGACGCGATCTGGTGGAGCTTCCCGGTGAGCTCGCTGGTGTCGATGGTGTTGTCGCTGGCGTACTACCGCTACGGGCGCTGGCGTCAGGCGCGGATGCTGGGGCCGAGCGGTCCCGACGCGGTGGCGATCCCCGCCGAGGTGCCGGCGAATGCGACCGCGCCGGTGGCGGACCTGGGCGCGCGGGCGGCGGACGACTAGGCGACCACGCGCACGGGAATCGACTTCGCGGCCGGCGTCCCGCTGGTGCGGTCGTGGTGCGCGAGCGGCAGCAGCGGGTTGAGCTCGGGGAAATAGCCGGCGATCGAGCCGCGCGGCATCGGGTAGTCGATCACCGCCAGGCCCTCGACGCGCCGCTGCACGCCGTCGTCGGCGATCGTCTCGAGCGCGATGCGCACGCCGGCCCCGATGCCGCGCGCGATGCGGTCCTGCTCGTTCATGAACAGCACCATGCGGTCGTTGCGCACGCCGCGGTAGCGGTCGTTGTAGCTGTAGATCGTGGTGTTGAACTGGTCGTGCGAGCGCACCGTCGCCAGGCGCAGCATCCACGGATCGTCGACGGGCGCATTCGCGTCCAGGCCCGGCAGCACGAGGAAGGTCGCCTTGCCGGCGGGCGTGTTCCAGACGCGGCGGCGCGGCGGGATGTCGAGGTGGAAACCTTTCGGGTCGAGCGCCTTCTCCGCGAAGCCCGCATAGATCGCGGGATACACCTCGCCGATCCTGCGGCGGATCAGGTCGTAGTCCTCGATGTAGTCCTCCCACGGCACCACGCTGTCCGGCAGCGTCGCGCGCGCCATGCGGCAGACGATCTCGACTTCCGGCAGCGCATCGGCGCTCGCCGGCTCGAGCACGCCGCACGAAGGCGTCACGTTCGACATCGAATCCTCGATGGTGACGAACTGCTCGCCCTTCGCCGTGACCGTGCGTTCCGAGCGCGACACCACCGGCAGGATCAGCGCCTCGCGCCCGTGCACCAGGTGGCCGCGATTGAGCTTGGTGGTGATGCCGACGGTGAGGTCGAGCCTGCGCATCGCCTCGTAGGCGCGCTCCGTGTCCGGGATCGCGCGGACGAAGTTGCCGCCCAGGCCGATGAACACGCGTGCCGTGCCGTCGAGCATCGCCTGCACCGAATCGACGGTGTGGTGGCCCCAGTCGCGCGGCGGCTCGAAGCCGAACACCTCGCGCACCTTGTCGAGATACGCGGGCGACGGGCGCTCGTCGATGCCGACGGTGCGGTCGCCCTGCACGTTCGAATGGCCGCGGATCGGCGAAATGCCGGCGCCAGGCTTGCCGAAATTGCCGCGCAGCAACAGCAGGTTCGCGATCTGCTGCACCAGCTGCGAGCCGCGCTGGTGCTGGGTGATGCCCATGCCGTAGCAGATGATCGTGGCGTTCGAGCGGATGTAGATTCCGGCGCAGCGTCGGATCTGTGCTTCGTCGATGCCGGACGCCTCGACGATCGCCGCCCAGTCCGTCGCAAGCACTTCGTCGCGCACCGCCTCCATGCCCACCGTGTGCTCCGCAAGGAACGCGCGGTCGAGCACGGGCTCGCCCGCGGCCTCCCGTTCGAACACGACCTTCATCATGCCCTTGAGGAACGCCAGGTCGCCGCCGATCCGGATGTGCACGAATTCGCTGGTGACGGCGGTCGAGCCGAACGTCGCCATCTGCACGACGTCCTGCGGCTCGGTGAAGCGCATCAGCGCGCGCTCCGGCATCGGGTTGACGGTGACGATCGGCACGCCGCGCTTCCGCGCCTCCACCAGCTGCGTCATCATCCGGGGCGAATTGGTGCCCGGGTTCTGGCCGATCACGAAGATCGCCTCGGCGTGCTCGAAGTCGTCCAGCACCACCGTGCCCTTGCCGATGCCGATCGAGTGCGGCAGGCCGCGGCTGGTCGGCTCGTGGCACATGTTCGAGCAGTCGGGGAAATTGTTGGTGCCGAACTCGCGCACGAAGATCGAATAGAGGAACGCGGCCTCGTTCGGCGTGCGCCCCGAGGTGTAGAACTCTGCCTGGTGCGGGCTGTCGAGCGCCTGCAGGTGGCGGCCGATCGTCGCGAACGCCTCGTCCCAGCCGCACGGCACATAGCGGTCGCTCGCCGCGTCGTAGCGCATCGGCTCGGTGAGGCGGCCCTGCATCTCCAGCCAGTAGTCGGACTGCTGCATCAGCTCCGACACGGTGTGCTGCTCGAAGAACGCGCGCTCGACGCGGAACTTCGTCGCCTCGTGGGCCAGCGCCTTGACGCCGTTCTCGCAGAACTCGAGCTTGCGCGTGCAGTCGCCGTCCGGGAACGCGCAGCTCGGGCACTTGAAGCCGCCGGGCTGGTTCATCGCCAGCAGCGCGCGCGAGCCCTTGGCGACGACGCTCTGCTCGAGCAGCACCTTCGCGGTCGCCGCGGCCGCGCCCCAGCCACCGGCGGGACGATCGTAGGGCTTGTAGCTCGGCGGATCCCGATCGGCCATGGCGTGCTCCCGGTGCGCGTGGCGTCGCGCCTTGCCTATCGTACGCTCCGGCACGCGGGCTTTGACTATGATGCATGCATGCCAGCCGATCCGTCGCAACCTTCCGTGCCGTCGCGCGGATTCGCACGCCGCGACGTGGCGCGGATGCGCACCGGCCCGGGCGCGGGCGCGGGCGACCGCTCGCCCGTCGCGGACCAGGTCGCCGAGGAAGTCCCGGTCGCGCTTCGCGTCAACGACCGCGCCTTCGCGGTGATGATGGCGACGCCCTGCGACCTCGAGGATTTCGCGCCGGGATTCGCGCTGACCGAGGGGCTGGTCGACACGCCCGCGCAGCTCATCGATGTCGTGCTGCGGCCGCGACTGGAGGGCATCGAGCTTGCGTTGACGGTCTCGGCCGACGCGCCGGCCGCACGGCTCGACGGCACGGAGGCGCGGCGCCTGCTGCCGGGCCGCAGCGGTTGCGGGCTCTGCGGCACGCGCGAACTGGAGGATGCGGTGCGCCCGCCAGCGCCGCGGCGGCACACGCGAGCCTTCTCGATGGATGCGCTGGAACGCGCGTTCGCCGCGCTGCCCGCGCACCAGCCGATGAATGCCGCGACCGGCGCGGTGCATGCCGCGGCGTGGGCCGATGCCGACGGCCGCATCGTCCTCGCGCGCGAGGACGTCGGCCGACACAACGCGCTCGACAAGCTGATCGGCGCCCTGTTGCGCGGCGACCGCGAGCTCGACGACGGCATGCTGCTGCTCACCAGCCGCGCCAGCTACGAGATGGTCGCGAAGGCCGCGCGCGCCGGCATCGGCTTCATCGCCGCGATCTCGGCCCCGACCGCGCTGGCGGTCGACATCGCGCGCAGCGCCGGCGTCTGCCTCGTCGGATTCGCGCGACCGGGTGGCTGCAACGCCTACGCGCACCCCGAGCGCCTGCTTCCTTCCGCCGGCGCGCGACACGGCGATTGACGGCGGCGTCCTTCACGCCGACGCTTGCCCTGCCTGCCATCCTCGAAGGCCCCGCAACGGAGCCCCTGCCATGCGCAATGCAACGCCGGTATCGCTGATGATCGCTTCCGCTGCCGTGCTCGGCCTCGTCGCGTGCGCGACGCCGCCCGCCCCGCCCATGCCGCCGGCCGCCGGCACGTTCCAGTGCGTCGCGGAAGCGGGCGCGTGGGCAATCGGCGAACCCGTCGGCGACGAACTCGTGGCGAAGGTCCAGGCCGACACGCACAGCCGCGCCGTGCGCGTGATCCGCCCCGGCCAGGCGGTGACGATGGATTTCCGCGGCGATCGCGTGAACGTGATGCTCGACGGCCACGACAAGGTCGAACGCGTGACCTGCGGCTGAACTCCGGAAGGACGCCGGCATGCGCCGCAACGGATGGATCCTCGTCGTGCTCGCCGCGCTCGCGCTGTGGGCGTGGCAACGGCAGGGCCTGCCCGCGTTCGCAGGCGGCGCGCAGTCGTCCACGACGCAATCGCATGCCGGCACCGACGGCGCCGGCATCGATCGCCCGGGCCGCGCGCCGCGCGGCGTCGACGCGGCAAGCAACGAAGCCGGCCGCTGGCCCGCCTACCTCCCTGCCGAAGCGCGCGACACCCTCGAACTGATCGAATCGGGCGGCCCGTTCCCTTACCGCCAGGACGGCGCGACCTTCCAGAACCGCGAGCACCGGCTGCCGCAACGCGAGTCCGGCTATTACCGCGAGTACACCGTCGAAACCCCCGGATCGCGCGACCGTGGCGCGCGTCGCATCATCGCCGGCGGCGATCCGCCGGCGGAGTTCTTCTACACCGACGACCACTACGGCAGCTTCCGCCGCTTCACCGATGGCGCGTCCAGCGACTACGGCGGTGGGGACGACGGCAATGGAGGCGCGCGATGAGCGCAGACGGCACGCTGCAGCTGCGCGCGATGCTCGCCGATCCCGCGATGTGCGGCGTCTACGCCGTACCGGGCGATGCGGACGTCGATTACCTCGACGTGGCTCGTTCGCTCGACTTCGCCGGCATCGCCATCGATTTTGCAGGCTGCGCCGACAAGGACGACGCGCTCGCGCGCATTGCCGGGGCACTCCGCTTCCCCGGCTGGTTCGGTGGCAACTGGGATGCGCTCGCCGACAGCCTCGCCGACCTGTCCTGGCTGGCGGCCCCGGGCTATGTGCTGCTGCTGGAGCACATCGCGGCCTGGCGCGCTGCC
>DATJDY010000226.1:0-1512 GCA_035497155.1 Luteimonas sp. | reverse complement strand
CCGGCTCCGGGAAAAAGCGGCGGTCGTGGGCCGTGCCGGTTGGCGTCTCCGCGCTGGCGGGTGCGCTGGCCGCGGCGTTGATCTTCGCCGTTGCGCTGTGGGCAGAGTGGCCGTTCGCGTCGAATGACGGCGGCGTCGCGGAGCGCAGGGAAGCGGCGATTCTTGCAACGCTCGATGCTCGGGTCGCCAAGATCGAATCGAAGCCGTCGGTCTCCGTTGCGCCGCAAGCCGTCACGGCGGATCCGGCGCTGGCTGACAAACTGACATCGGTTGAAACCGCACTGGCGTCCTTGCGCGACGACGTGAAAGCGTTGCGCGCGCAGGCCGACAAGGCCTCCGCCGATGTCGGCGCGATCAAGTCCGCGCCGGCGGAAACCGCGCCGGCTGGCGATATGGCCGCGATCGAAGAACGCCTTGGCAAGATCGAACGTGCGACGGCCACGCTCGCGACTGCGCCGCCACCGGCTCCGTCCGCGGCGCCCGCGCCCGATCCGAAGCTGCAGCATGTCGTTGTCGCGTCGACGCTCGATCAGGCGGTGCGCAGTGGCGGGCCGTTCGCAGCGCCGCTCGCAGCGGCGACGAAATTTGCCGGCGCGAGCGATGCGCTCAAGCCGCTTGCGCCGTTTGCTGCCAGCGGCATCCCGGCCGCCAGTGCGCTGAGCCGCGAATTGCTGACGCTGCTGCCACGGCTGGAGCCGAAGCAGGCGGACGTTCCAGCGTCCGGCGGAATTCTCGACCGGCTGCAGCAAAGCGCCATGAAACTCGTGCGCGTCCAGCGTGTCGATGCTGGCGGTTCGGATCTGTCCGCCGCCATCGCGCGCGCCAGGACAGCGGCGCAGCGCGACGATGTTGCCGCAGCGAACCGCGAACTGTCGGCGCTGCCGTCGGCGGATCGCGCGCCGGTCCAGCCGTGGCTCGACAAGGTCGCGGCGCGAAACGCGGCGTTGGCGGCTTCGCAAAAATTCGTGGCGGACACCATGGCGGTGCTGCCGGGTTCTCCGGTTTCAGCAACGCCGCGTTAGCACGGCTGGTGGCAGGTTATTGTAATGGTCCGCATCGTTGCTTTTCTCGTTATCGTCGCCGCCGCCGCCGTTGGCGTGGCATGGGTCGCCGATCAAACCGGCAGCGTGTCGCTGTCGTGGAACGTCTGGCGAATCGAGACGTCGCTGCCGGTGTTTATCTTCGGGCTGGCCGCGCTGTTTATCGTGGCGATGGCGATATGGGCGGCACTTCGCGGCGCGTGGCGCACACCGGAGCGGTTGCGGCGGATGCGGCATGAGCGCCGCCACAGGCGCGGCCGCGACGCCGTCACGCGCGGCCTGATCGCGGTCGGCACCGGCGATCATTTCGCCGCGCGGCGTCATGCCGGCATTGCCAACCGTCTCGCCCATCAGGACCCGCTGGCGCTCTTGCTGCACGCGCAGACCGCGCAACTCGATGGCGACCGCGACGGCGCGCAGCGTGCGTTCCGCGCGATGGCCGAGCGCGAGGATACCCGGCTGCTCGGTCTGC
>DATJDY010000225.1:0-8138 GCA_035497155.1 Luteimonas sp. | reverse complement strand
GCGTCGAAGCCACCGGCGCGCGCGCGCGCCAGGCCGGCGACGCCATCGGCGCAATGGTCCACGGCATGGCCGCGGCGCTCGAGGAAATCCCAGAGATTGGCGGCGATGTCGTGCTGGTCCTCGATGATGAGGACGCGCATGCCGCTGGGTTCGGGGAGGGACATGGCGCGCGACGTCTTAACGTTTGGCTGAGATTGAGCTGAGGGAGGTTGCCGGTGCGGCGGCTAGACTGGAGCATACGCTGCGCGAGGAACCGGCTTGCAACCGCATCCCCTGTACGAACGCTTCCGGCCGCTGTTGTGGCTGGGCGTGGTCTTCCTGTCGGTGTCCTTCCTGACCCGGCTGGTCCTGCTGCTCGCAACCGGCAGCGGCGTCCCCGCGAACCCATCCACCTGGGCCTTCATCTTCGGGGTCGGCCTGGGCTACGACGTGCTTGCCTACGTCTACCTGGCGATCCCGCTGGTGCTGCTGCTGTGGCTGCTGCCGCGGCGCTGGCTGGCGCGGCGCGGCGGCAGCTTCCTGGTCGGCTTCGCCTGCCTGGCGCTCCTGCTCGTTTCGCTGTTCGTGGCCGTCGCCGAATGGACGTTCTGGGAGGAGTTCCAGGCGCGCTTCAACTTCATCGCGGTCGACTACCTCGTCTACACGACGGAAGTCATCGGCAACATCCGCCAGTCGTATCCGGTGGGCTGGATCCTCACGGCGATCGCCGGCACCGCGCTGGCGGTGTTCGTGGCGACGCGGCGCTGGCGCGCCGTGCGCAACGACAGCGCGCGCTTGGGCGCGCGCACGCTGGTCGCCGTCGGCTGGATCGCGGCCGCGGTGCTCGGTACCTGGCTGGTGACCGGCGAGATGAAGGACCGGAGCGACAACGCCTACGCGAACGAGCTGGCCGGCAACGGCATCTACCAGTTCTTCGCGGCATATCGAAGCGCCTCGCTCGACTACGACCGCTACTACCGCACGGTGCCGCTCGACGAGGCGTTCGCGAAGGTGCGCTACGAGCTGGCGACGCCGGACGCGACCTTCCTCGGCGACACCGGCATCGAGCGCCGTATCCACAACGCCGCGCCGGAGCGACGGCTCAACGTGGTGCTGATCAGCGTGGAGAGCCTGTCGGCGGAGTACTCCGGCACCTACGGCCGCAAGCACAGCCTGACGCCCCGGCTCGACGCGCTGGCCCGCGACAGCCTGGTGTTCGACAACCTCTATGCCAACGGCACGCGCACGGTGCGCGGGCTCGAGGCGCTGGCGCTGTCGGTGCCGCCGACGCCGGGCGAATCGATCGTCAAGCGCGAGCACAACGAAGGCCTGTTCTCGATGGCCACGGTATTCAACGGCAAGGGTTATCGCTCGCAGTTCCTGTACGGCGGCTATGGCGCGTTCGACAACATGAACGCCTTCTTCGGCGCGAACGGCTACGAAGTCCTGGACCGCAAGGCGATTCCATCGAACCAGATCCACCACGAGAACATCTGGGGCGTCGCCGACGAGGACCTGTACACGATGGCGCTGCGCGAGTTCGATCGCGACGCGGCCGCCGGGCGGCCGTTCTTCGCCCACATCATGACCACGTCCAACCACCGGCCCTATACGTTCCCGCAAGGGCGCGGCCCGTGGCCGCAGGGCAAGCGCGAAAGCGCGGTCGCCTACACCGACTGGGCGATCGGCGACTTCCTGCGCCGCGCGCGCACGAAACCATGGTTCAAGGACACGGTGTTCGTGGTCACGGCGGACCATTGCGCCTCGAGCGCAGGCATCGCGGCGTTGCCGGTGTTCCGCTACCACATCCCGATGTGGATCTATTCGCCCGGCAACATCGCGCCGGGGCATTTCGACGGGCTGATGGGGCAGGTGGACATCGGCCCGACCCTGTTCGGATTGCTGGGCATGGATTACGACAGCGCGTTCTACGGCATCGACGTGTTCCAGCAACGGCCGGAACGCGCGTACATCGGCACCTACCAGTTGCTGGGTTACCTGCAGCCGGAACGGCTGGTGCAGCTCGCGCCGCATCGCCGGGTCGATACCGTGCGGCCGTCGCACGACCGCGACCAGCCGCAGCCGCCGTTGCCGGAGAATCCCGCGGCGACGCTGCAGGCCGTGTCCGACTACGAAACCGCGGCGTATCGCTTCACGCACGGTTTGATGCGTGCGTCGGTGGTGGCCGAAGCGCGCGCGCATGCCGCGCACTGAGGCCGCCACGCCAGCAGTCCCCGGCGCGCTCGACGAGGCCTGGGCCAAGGTCCCGCAGGTCACGCTCGGCTTCTGGATCATCAAGATCCTTGCGACCACGCTCGGCGAGACCGGTGGCGACGCGGTCACGATGTCGATGGGGCTGGGCTACCTCGCCGGTACCGCGATCTTCGCGGTGGTGTTCGTCGCGGCCGTGCTGACGCAGGTGCGCGCCACGGGCTTCCGGCCCTGGCTGTACTGGGCGACGATCGTGGCGAGCACGACCGTGGGCACCACGCTCGCCGACTTCGCCGACCGCTCGCTGGGGATCGGCTACACCGGCGGCACGACGCTGCTGCTGGCGCTGCTGCTCGGCTCCCTGTGGGCCTGGCGGCAAAGCACGGGCACGGTGGCGGTCGAGACCGTCGCCGACCCGAAGTCCGAAGGCTTCTACTGGGTGACGATCATGTTCTCTCAGACGCTGGGCACTGCGCTCGGGGACTGGGTCGCGGACACCGCGGGGCGGGGCTACGCCGGCGGCATCCTGATCTTCGGTGGGTTGCTGTGCCTGGTGGCCGCGCTGTACTTCCTCACCCGCACTTCGCGCACGCTCCTGTTCTGGGCCGCGTTCATCCTGACCCGGCCGCTCGGCGCCGTGGTCGGCGATTTCCTCGACAAGCCGCTGGACCACGGCGGCCTGGCGATCAGCCGCTACGCCGCCACGCTGCTGCTGCTCGGGCTGATCGCGGCCTGCGTGGCGCTGTTGCCGCAGAAGCCGGCCCGCCGCGCGCACTGACTACAATACGCGGCGCATGACCGCCGCCCCCGCCATCCTCGCCGAAGCCCTGCGCCTGTCCGTCGCCCCGATGATGGACTGGACGGACACCTATTGCCGCGTGTTCCACCGCGTCATCGCGCCGCATGCGCGCCTGTACACCGAGATGGTGCACGCGAACGCAGTGATCCGCGGCGACCGCGCGCGCCTGCTGGCGATGGACCCGGTCGAGCATCCGGTGGCCTTGCAGCTCGGCGGCAGCGAGCCGGAGCTGCTGGCGCAGGCGGCGCGCATCGGCGCGGAACACGGCTTCGACGAGATCAACCTCAATTGCGGTTGTCCCTCCGATCGCGTGCAGGCCGGGCGCTTCGGCGCGTGCCTGATGCGCGAGCCCCGACTCGTCGCCGAAGGCGTGGCGGCGATGATCGAGGCGGTGTCGACATTGCCGCGCCCGGTGCCGGTGACGGTGAAGTGCCGGCTCGGCGTCGACGACGACCACGACTGGGATCGCTTCCTCGGCTTCGTCGACGCGGTGGCGGAGGCGGGCTGCCGGATGTTCGTGGTCCACGCGCGCAACGCCTGGCTCAAGGGCCTGTCGCCGAAGGAAAACCGCGAAGTGCCGCCGCTGCGCTACGACTGGGCGTACCGGTTGAAGTCGGAGCGCCCCGCGCTGCAGGTCGTCGTCAACGGCGGCATCGCGACGCTCGAGGAAGCCACGGCGCACCTCGTGCATGCCGATGGCGCGATGCTCGGGCGCGCGGCGTACCACGATCCCTGGCTGCTGCATCGGCTCGATGCCGCGTGGTGGGCCGGCCCGTTGCGCACGCGCGCGGAACTGCTGCAGGCGTTCCGCCCGCATGTCGAAGCGTGGCTGGCGCGCGGCGTGCCGCTGAAGCACGTCACGCGGCACATCCTCGGCCTGTTCAACGGCGAGCGCGGCGGCCGCGCGTTCCGCCAGGTCCTGAGCGAAGGCGCGCACCGGCCCGGCGCGGACTGGTCGCTGGTCGAGCGCGCGATCGCCACCACCACGTTCCTCGCGCCCGCCGCCTGAGCCGCCCATGCTGACCCGCGACTGCAATGCCTTCCTCGAAATCGCGCGCGGCCTCGCGCCGGACTTCGGGCCGCCCGTCGCGCGCGCCGCGTTCCTGGTCGCACCGGAAGGATTCGCGCTCGCCGCGCAATCGGCGCGCGACAACCGCTACATGGCCGATGCGGCGGCGTTCGACGCGTCGCGCGCACTGGCCGAACATCGCGGCCTGCAGCGCGCGCTGTCGGAAGTGCTGCCGACCGTCTGCTTCCCGGGCGATCCCGAAACCCCCGACGCGGTGTTCCCCAACAACGTGTTCGCCACGGTCGCCGGACGCTACGTCGTCGGCCGCATGCGCCACGAGGTGCGGCAGCGCGAAGCCGCGCGCGCCGACATCCGCGGGTTCCTCGGCGGGGTGCTGGACTATGCGGAAATCGACCTTTCCACGCAGACGCATCCCTGTGAGCTGACGGGTGCGCTGGTCGTCGATCGCGCGCGCGGCCTGGGCTTCTGCGGCCTTTCGGAGCGCTGCGACGAGGCCGGCGCCCGGTTGATGCACGAGGCCTTCGGCCTGCGCGCGACCCTGATGTTCGACCTGGCGCCGGGGGAATACCACACGAACGTGCTGCTCGCGGTGCTGGCCGGACGAGCCGCCGTGTTGTGCCCGGACGGCTTCGCGGACCCGGCCGTGGCGGACGCGATCGGGGTCTTCTACGCCCCCCACGCGATCCGGCTTTCGAAGGCGGAACAGGCCGCGTTCGCCGGCAATGCGATCGCGTTGCCGGGAGATGGCGTCTGGATGAGCCAGGCTGCGGCCGAGGCGCTGGAGCCGGGAAGCCGGCAGGCGCTCGCGGACGCGGGCTTCGTGTTGCGCCCGGTGCCGCTGGCCGCGATCGAGGCCGCGGGCGGTTCCCTGCGCTGCTGCGTGGCCGAGGTGTTCTAGCCCGGGCGGAGGCCCTTGCCTGAACCGCAGCGAGGCCGCGGCGGAAAGTTAAGGACGGATTCACCGCCCGGTTCCAACAATCGCTGTTCCGAGGATGAGGTCCAGCCCCATGCCGTTGCCGCTCCGTCCCGCGCCGCTGATCCTGTTCGCCGTCCTGCTGGGCGCGGGCAGCGTCGCCATGGCCTCGCCGCAGCAGGCGCACCGCCGCGGCGACCGGCCGCCGCCGATGGCGCAGGACCGCGGCAGCCAGGACGACGGCGGGTCGCGGCGCGCCCCGCAGCAGCGTCCCGACTGGACGCCGCCGCAGCCGCGCCGCAACGAGGATGGCCTCTCCGACAGCGTGCGACGCGTCGAGCAGCGCACGCGCAGCCAGGTGCTCAGCGCCGAGCCCGTGCCCTACGACGGCCGCAACCTCAACCGGATCAAGGTGGTTGACGAGCGCGGGCGCGTCCGCGTCTACATGGACGACCCGCAGCAGGGCTCGCAGCAGGGCTCGCAGCAGTCGCAGGATTCCGCGCCTACACGCGACAACGACGACTGAATAGGCAATATTCAGCTTCGCCGGTGTCCAATCGGACCGGGCATTGGCCCCCCAAGAAATGGAGTTCCGATCGATGCGTATCCTGCTCGTCGAAGACGAAGCCCCGCTGCGCGAAACCCTGGCCGCGCGCCTGAAGCGCGAAGGATTCGCCGTCGATGCTGCCCAGGACGGAGAGGAAGGCCTGTACATGGGCCGCGAGGTGCCGTTCGACCTCGGCATCATCGACCTCGGCCTGCCCAAGATGTCCGGCATGGAACTGGTCAAGGCGCTGCGCGAGGAAGGCAAGCAGTTCCCCGTGCTCATCCTCACCGCGCGCTCGAGCTGGCAGGACAAGGTCGAGGGCCTGAAGCAGGGCGCCGACGACTACCTGGTCAAGCCCTTCCACATCGAGGAACTGCTGGCGCGCATCAACGCGCTGGTGCGCCGCGCCGCGGGCTGGAGCAAGCCGACGCTGGACTGCGGCCCGGTGGTGCTCGACCTTGCCGCGCAGACGGTCAACGTCAACGGCGCCAACGTCGACCTCACCAGCTATGAGTACAAGGTGCTCGAGTACCTGATGATGCATGCCGGCGAACTGGTCTCGAAGGCCGACCTCACCGAGCACATCTACCAGCAGGACTTCGACCGGGATTCGAACGTGCTCGAGGTCTTCATCGGCCGGCTGCGCAAGAAGCTGGATCCGGACGGCACGCTCAAGCCGATCGAGACCGTGCGCGGCCGCGGTTACCGCTTCGCGATCCCGCGCAGCGGCGACTGAGTTCCCGCGCGCGTGCCGGGGGCGCGTGAACCACTGCTGCGCTGGCGGCCGCGCTCGCTGCAATCGCGGCAGCTGTGGGCGGCCAGCCTCGGGCTCGTCGCGTTCCTCGCGATCACCGGCTACGCGCTCGACCGCGCCTTCCTCGACGTCGCCAGCCAGGGCCAGCGCGAGCGCCTGAAGTCGTACGCGCTCTACTACGCCGGCCACACCGACTTCGCGCGCGACGGCAGCCTGATCCCGCCCGACGTGCCGCCCGAAGGCCGCTTCGACCGGCCCGGCAGCGGCCTGTATGCGGTCGTGCAGCTCCCGGGCGGGCGCTGGTCGTCGCTGTCCGCGCAGGGCCCGCTGCTGCCCGCCAGCGACATGCTCGGCGGCCGCGAGGAACGCTTCGACGGACCACTGCCGATCACCCGCAGCGATGGCCTGCACGGCGAGGTCTATCGCTACAGCATCGGCCTGGTCGATGCCACGCGCGGCGAGGCCGCCGAATTCCCGTACACGATCAGCATCATGGAAGACGCGGGCACGCTGCCGAAGCAGGTGAGCGTGTTCCGTCGCGCGCTGTGGGGCTACCTCGGCATCGCCGCGATCCTGCTGCTGTTCCTGCAGGCCCTGGTGCTGCGCTGGAGCCTGCTGCCGCTGCGCCGCGTGATCGCCGAGCTGACCCGCGTGCAGCGCGGCCAGCTCACGCGCATGAGCGGCCGCCATCCGCGCGAACTCGCGCCGCTGACCGAAAGCATCAACGCGCTCGTCGACAGCGAGCGCGAGAACCTCGACCGCCAGCGCAACACGCTCGCCGACCTCGCCCACAGCCTCAAGACGCCGCTCGCCGTGCTGCGCACGCGCCTGGACAGCGGCGCCGGCGAAGCCGAGCTGCGCGACGAAATGGAAACGCAACTGCGGCGCATGAACGACCTCGTCGGCTACCAGCTCACGCGCGCCGCGTCCGGCGGCCACAAGCTGTTCGCCGCGCCGGTGGCGATCGAACCGCACGCCGAGCAGATCGTGCGCGGCCTGGAAAAGATCTACGCCGCGAAGGGCACGATCTGCGAATTCGACATCGACGCCGGCGCGCGCTTCCACGGCGAACCCGGCGACCTGCAGGAACTGCTCGGCAACCTGCTCGAGAACGCATTCAAGTGGGCCGGTTCGCGCGTGCTGCTCACCGTGCGCACCGGCGAGGAAGCGCCGAACCGTCGCGCGGGCCTGCGCATTGCCGTCGACGACGACGGCCCCGGCATTCCGCCCGATCGCGTCGCGGCGGTGCTGCAGCGCGGGGTGCGCGGCGACGAGCGCGTGCAGGGGCATGGCATCGGGCTGGCGATCGTGCAGGACATCGTGCGCAGCTATCGCGGCGAGCTCGACGTCGGCCCGTCGCCCGAACTCGGCGGCACCCGCTTCCAGGTGACCCTCCCGCCCGGCCTGTAGCGGGGCTTTGCGGCTCCGGGGCCGGGCGGTGGAAGCGCGAGGGGACTTTCGGGGGACGGCGTGAATCCATCCATGGAGCCTCTTCGGCGACATCCATGTCGCCGACGCCCCCGAAAGTCCCCTCGCGCTTCCACCGCCCCGCACGACGACTCACGCCGCTTCGGGAAAGAGCAGGGGCGGCACCTTCGTAGACGTCGACGCGCGCATTGCTTCGCAACTTACATTTTTAATGTGGAACCACAAAACGAAATGTAAATGTCCAAGAATTTACTTTACGGCGTCTAAGCTTTGCAAAAGTTCTGAACTGTTTCAAACATTTTTCAGGAGAACTCTTCTCTGTAAAAAAGGTAGATTTATATTAAAATTTGAATTTGAAATTGGCGCTCAAAACGTGTGGAAAATTGCCGGCATTTCAAATATTTGCGGATAAAATTGACATATGTAGATCTAAATGTGTAAAATATCAGAATCATTATAAATTTTCATTTGCCTTCG
>DATJDY010000224.1:0-3008 GCA_035497155.1 Luteimonas sp. | reverse complement strand
GATGCCGGTGGTGACGCCTTCCGCCGCTTCGATCGACACGGTGAAGTTGGTGCCGTGCGGCGAAGTGTTGTCGCGCACCATCGGCGGCAGGCCGAGCTGGCGGCAGCGTTCGCGTGTCAGCGACAGGCAAACCAGGCCGCGCGCATGCGTGACCATGAAGTTGATGTCCTGCGGCCGCACGAGCTCGGCGGCCATGATCAGGTCGCCCTCGTTCTCGCGGTCCTCGTCGTCCACGATCACGACCATGCGGCCGGCGCGGATTTCGTCGAGAAGTTCGGGGATGGGGGCGAAGCTCATGGCGTGTGGGTTCCAGCGGGCGGCGCGCCGGTTGCGTGCGGGCCCGTCGATGGCGTGCCCGTCGACAGCAACCGCTCGACGTAGCGCGCGACCAGGTCGACCTCGAGGTTGACGGGGTCGCCGGCGGTGGTGGCGGCGAAAGCGGTATGGGCGACGGTGTGCGGCACGAGCGCCACTTCGAAGCCGGCGTCGTCGACGGCATTGACCGTCAGGCTCACGCCATCGACGCAGATCGAGCCCTTCTGCGCGACGTAGCGCAGCAACGCGGGCGGCGCGGCGAAGCGCCAGCGCTGCGCGCGCGCGTCCGGGGCAACCGACAGCACGCGGCCGACGCCGTCGACGTGGCCGCTGACGAGGTGGCCGCCGAGGCGGTCATCGGGGCGCATGGCGCGTTCGAGGTTGAGCGGATGGCCGACCGGCAGCACGCCGAGCGTGGTGAGCGCGAGCGTCTCGTTGGACGCGTCGGCCTCGAAGCCGTCGGCATCGAACGCGACCACCGTCAGGCAGACGCCGTTGACCGCGATGCTCTCGCCCAGCGCGACGCCGTCGAACGGCAGCGTGCCCGCGGCGATCCGCAGGCGCGCGTCGCCGCCACGCGATTCGCGCGCGTCGAGCCGGCCCACGCCCCCGACCAGGCCGGTGAACATCAGGCGGGCTTCCGGCGCGCGTGCACGAACAGCGGCCAGCGCACCTCGCGCGCGGTGCCGGGATCGCCCCAGGCCTGCGCGAAGGCCGGCGCGTGCGCGGCCACGGGATCGGCGCCGTCGTGCGCGTCGCGATAACGCTGCGTGGCCGAATAACTGGAGAAATAGCCGAGCAGGCGTGGCAGCGTCCAATGCGTGCGCAATTCGAATTCGGGCGTGCGCACCGCCGGGAACGGCCACTCGAAGCCCGCGTAAGCCTCATCGATCAGCGCGCGCTGCGGTGGCCAGTGCGGGCGGATCGCCTCCTGGAGCGCGTCGTTCGCGGCCGCCAGCGCATCGGGCACCACGATGTCCTGGTAGCCCCAGGCCACCAGCACGCCGCCGGGCTTGAGCACGCGCGCGCATTCGGCGAAGAACGCGTCCAGGTCGAACCAGTGCAGCGCCTGCGCGACGCAGACCGCGTCGGCGCTGGCGTCGGGCAGGCTGCAGCGTTCGCCGCGCTCGACCGCGAACGTGACGTTCGCCGGCTTGTCCGCCCATGCACGCTGCGCCTGCGCCACCTGCGCAGCGCTCGGATCGGTCGCGTGCACGCGGTAGAAGCGCTGCGCGAGCCCGCGCGTCGCCTGGCCGCTGCCGCAACCGGCTTCCCACAGCAGGCAGTCGGAAGGCGCGATCGCGGCGATCCAGTCGTACAGCGCGCCCGGGTAGTCGGGCCGCGCGCTCGCGTATTCGGCCGCGACGGCGGAGAAATGGTCGGGGAACGTGGCGTTCATGCCGCCAGCGGGCGCAGCAGCACCCGCACGTCCTCGCCGATGCGCCGCGTTTCGACGATGCGCATGCCGAGGCGCTCGGTCATCGCGTCGATGTGCAGCCCTTCGAACAATGGCCGCGCGCGCTCGCCCAGCATCACCGGCGCCACGTACAGCAGCAGCTCGTCGACCAGGCCCGCGGCGAGGAACGCGCCGGCGAGCGTCGCGCCCGCTTCGACCTGCACTTCGTTGATGCCGCGCCCCGCGAGCAGTGCGAGCACGGCCTGCAAGTCGAACAATCCGGCGCGCACCGCCACGTGTGCGTGCGGCGTCTCCACGCCGCGCGGCATGCGCGCGTCGGGCGCATGCAGGTACAGCGTCGGCGCATCGCCCTCGCGGATGTGGCCGCGCGCGACCGTCGCCAGGCCCGGATCGAGCACCACGCGCAGCGGCGGCTCGAACGGTACCGGCTTGCCGGCCGCGTCGGGCTCGAGGCGCACGGTCAGGCTCGGATCGTCCACCAGCACCGTGCCGGCGCCGGTGAGCAGCGCGCCGGAGCGCGCGCGCCAGCGCTGCACGTCGCGTCGCGCCGGTTCGCCGCTGATCCACTTGGAATCGCCCGACGCGAGCGCGCTGCGCCCGTCCAGGCTCGTCGCGAGCTTCACCCGCAGCCACGGCCGCCCGCGTTCGATCCGCGACACGAAGCCGTGATTGAGCTCGCGCGCCTGTGCTTCCATCAGGCCTTCGTCGACCTGGATGCCTGCCTCGCGCAGGCGCTGGTACCCGCCACCGTCGACCTTGGGGTTCGGGTCGCGCATCGCGCCGACCACGCGCGCCACGCCCGCCGCGACCAGTGCTTCCGCGCAGGGCCCGGTCTTCCCGGTGTGCGAGCAAGGCTCGAGCGAGACATACGCCGTCGCGCCACGCGCGCGTTCGCGCGCGCCTTCCAGCGCGAATACCTCCGCGTGGGGGCCGCCGGCACGCTCGTGCCAGCCCTCGCCGACGATTTCGCCGTCGCGCACGATCACGCAACCCACCATCGGGTTGGGCTTCGTCGTGAACGTCCCGCGCGCCGCGAGTCGCAGCGCACGCGCCATCATCGCGTGGTCGATGGCGGTGAACGCCGCGCGGGCGTCGACTCCGGCGTCGCTCATTTCTTCTTTTTTTCCTGGTGCCGGTCGATGGGGACCACGTCCGCGCCGAGCAGCGGCAGCTGGCCCTCGCCGGGAATGTCGCGCTCGAGGCGATCGAGTTCCTCGCGGAAATCGGCCACGTCCTCGAACGAGCGATACACCGAAGCGAAGCGCACGTAGCCGAC
>DATJDY010000223.1:0-10884 GCA_035497155.1 Luteimonas sp. | reverse complement strand
GTGGAGCTGCGCACCTGGACCAACCTGGACGGGCTCGCGCAGGGGGTAGGTCCGTTCACGCATGGCGCGACCGTGCATACCGACGTGATGAAGACCCAGGCGCTGAAACAGGCGCTCGACCATTGGGTTTTCGACGCCGCGATCGGCGGCGCGCGCCGCGACGAGGAGAAGTCGCGCGCGAAGGAACGCATCTTCTCGTTCCGGAATGCGCAGCATCGCTGGGACCCGAAGCACCAGCGCCCGGAGCTGTGGGACCTGTACAACACCCGCATCCACCAGGGCGAATCGGTGCGCGTGTTCCCGATCTCGAACTGGACCGAGCTCGACGTGTGGCTCTACATCCATCGCGAGAAGATCCCCGTGCCGTCGCTGTACCTCGCGCGGGAACGCCCGGTGGTGGAGCGGGACGGCGCGCTGATCATGGTCGACGACGCGCGCATGCCGCTGCGGCCGGGCGAAGCGCCCGCGATGCGTCGCGTGCGCTTCCGCACGCTCGGCTGCTATCCGCTGACCGGCGCGATCGACTCCGATGCCGACACCCTGGAGAAGGTCATCGCCGAGATGCTCGTGTCCACGACGTCCGAGCGCCAGGGGCGCGTGATCGACCACGATCCATCGGCTTCGATGGAGAAGAAGAAGCAGGAGGGCTACTTTTGAAGCCGGGAGACGGGAGGCGGGAGACGGGAGACGGAGGCGGCGCGGCCGCTGCGGTCGAAGCGTACCTGCGCCGGCACGAGACCAAGGACCTGCTGCGCTTCATCACCTGCGGCAGCGTCGACGACGGCAAGAGCACGCTGATCGGTCGGCTGCTGCACGACACGAAGCTGCTGCTCGACGACCAGGTGGCCGCGCTGGCCGCGGACAGCCGGCGCCACGGCACCCAGGGCGAAGCCATCGATTTCGCGCTGCTGGTGGACGGCCTGGCTGCCGAGCGCGAGCAGGGCATCACGATCGATGTCGCGTACCGGTTCTTCGCCACCGACCAGCGCAAGTTCATCGTCGCCGACTGCCCGGGCCACGAGCAGTACACGCGCAATATGGCCACGGGCGCGTCCACCGCGGACCTGGCGGTGGTGCTCGTGGACGCGCGCAAGGGGCTGCTCACGCAGACGCGCCGCCACAGTTACATCGTCTCGCTGCTGGGCATCCGCCATGTGGTGCTGGCGGTGAACAAGATGGACCTGGTCGGTTACGACCAGGCGGTATTCGAGCGCATCGCCGCCGAATACCGGGCGCTGGCGGCGACACTGGGGATCATCGACATCACCTGCATTCCGCTGTCGGCGCTGCAGGGCGACAACCTGCTGGCGCCCTCGCCGGCGACGCCGTGGTACCAGGGGCCGTCGCTGCTTGGACACTTGGAAACGGTGCGCGTCCATCGCCATGCGGCCGACATCGGCTTCCGCATGCCGGTGCAGTGGGTGTGCCGCCCGGACCAGGATTTCCGCGGCTTCGCGGGCACCGTCGCCGCCGGCGCCGTCGCGCCCGGCGACGCGATCGTGGTGCTGCCATCCGGACAGCGCTCGCGCATCGCGCGCATCGTGACCGCGGCCGGGGACCTGGCGCGCGCCGAAGCGGGCCAGGCCGTCGTCCTCACGCTCGACGACGAGATCGACGCCAGTCGTGGCGACGTCATCGCCTCCGCGGCGCAGCCGCCGGAGATCGCCGACCAGTTCGCCGCGCACCTGCTGTGGATGGGCGACCAGCCGCTGCTGCCGGGTCGCCCGTACTGGCTGCGCATCGGCACGCGTACCGTCGGCGCGCAGGTCACCGAGATCAAGCATCGCGTCGACGTCAACACGCAGGAAGAACTCGCGGCGAAATCGCTGGAGATCAACGAGGTCGGCTACTGCAACCTGTACCTCGACCAGGCGGTGCCGTTCGAGGCCTATGCCGACAACCGCGAACTCGGCGCGTTCATCCTCATCGATCGCCAGGACAACGCCACCGTCGGCGCCGGCACGATCGACTTCGCGCTGCGCCGAGCCGGCAACATCCACTGGCAGCACCTGGACGTCGACAAGGCCGCGCGCGCGCGCATCAAGCACCAGCAGCCGCGCTGCCTGTGGTTCACCGGCCTGTCGGGCGCGGGCAAGTCGACGATCGCCAACCTGGTCGAGAAGCGCCTGACCGCGCTCGGCCGCCACACCTACGTGCTCGACGGCGACAACGTGCGCCACGGCCTCAACAAGGACCTGGGCTTCACCGACGCCGATCGCGTGGAGAACATCCGCCGCGTCGCCGAGGTCGCCAGGCTCATGGTGGACGCGGGGCTGATCGTGCTGGTGAGCTTCATCTCGCCGTTCCGCGCGGAGCGGCGCATGGCGCGCGCGCTGTTCGCGGAAGGCGAATTCGTCGAGGTGTACGTGGACACGCCCCTCGACGTCGCCGAGGCGCGCGACGCGAAGGGCCTGTACGCGAAGGCGCGCGCCGGCGAGCTGCGCAACTTCACCGGCATCGATTCGCCGTACGAAGCGCCGGAAGCGGCGGAAGTCGTGCTGGACACGCTCGCCGAATCGCCGGAAGTGCTGGCCGACCGGCTGGCGGCGCTGCTGCTGGCGGACTGAAGCCGGTTCCTGCCCTTTGGTACGAGGTCCCGACGCGGGGCCGGCCGCGGGGTCGCGGTAGAATCCGCCCTTCCACGGCGCGTTCCGCCCGCCACAGGGAGCATCCATGGCTGTATCGCAGGCACACCCGGCCCACGCCGGCAAGGTTTACCCGGACGCCGCCACGGCGCTGCAAGGGCTCGTGGCCGATGGCCAGACGCTCGCGGTCGGCGGCTTCGGCCTGTGCGGCATCCCCGAGGCGCTGATCGCCGCGCTGCGCGACTCGGGCGTGAAGGGCCTGACGGTGATCTCCAACAACGCCGGCGTGGACGGCTTCGGCCTCGGCCAGCTGCTCGGCACGCGCCAGATCCGCAAGATGATTTCGTCCTACGTGGGCGAGAACAAGGAATTCGAACGCCAGTTCCTCGCCGGCGAGCTCGAGCTGGAATTCAACCCGCAGGGCACGCTGGCCGAGCGCCTGCGCGCCGGCGGCGCGGGCATCCCCGCGTTCTTCACCGCGACGGGCTACGGCACCGTCGTCGCCGAAGGCAAGGAAACGCGCGAGTTCAACGGGCGCATGTACGTGATGGAGACCGCGCTGGTCTCCGACGTCTCGCTGGTGAAGGCGTGGAAGGCCGACAGGGCCGGCAACCTGGTGTTCCGCAAGACCGCGCGCAACTTCAACCCGGCCGTCGCGATGGCGGGGAAGGCGTGCGTGGTCGAGGTCGAGCAGATCGTCGAGGTCGGCGCGATCGATCCGGACCAGGTGCACCTGCCCGGCATCTACGTCGACCGCATCGTGCTGAACGCGCATCCCGAGAAGCGCATCGAACAGCGCACCATCCGCCAGGAGGCGAACTGATGGCCTGGTCCCGCGAAGAGATGGCGAAGCGCGCCGCGCTCGAACTCACCGATGGCGCCTACGTTAACCTCGGCATCGGCCTGCCGACGCTGGTCGCCAACCACATCCCCGCAGGCGTGGACGTGTGGCTGCAGAGCGAGAACGGCCTGCTGGGCATCGGTCCGTTCCCCACCGAGGCCGAACTCGACGCCGACCTGATCAACGAGGCAAGCAGACCGTCACCGCGCGCGCGGGCGCCAGCTATTTCGGCAGCCACGATTCGTTCGCGATGATCCGCGGCGGCCACATCGACCTGGCGATCCTGGGCGCGATGGAAGTCACCGACCAGGGCGACCTCGCCAACTGGATGGTGCCCGGCAAGATGGTGAAGGGCATGGGCGGCGCGATGGACCTGGTCGCTGGCGTCAAGCGCGTGGTCGTGCTGATGGAGCACACCACCAAGGCCGGCGAGCCGAAGATCCTGCCGAAGTGCACGCTGCCGCTGACCGGCGTGGGCGTGGTCAGCCGCATCATCACCGACATGGCAGTGCTCGACGTCACGCCGCAGGGCCTGGAGCTGGTCGAGCTGGCACCAGGCGTGAGCGCGGACGAACTGCGCGCGAAGACCGGCGTGCCGGTCCTCGCCGCGAACTGAGGAGCGCGACATGGCGGACGAGGCGCAGGCGGTCGGGATCGAACGCGACGTGATGGAGTACGACGTCGTCACGGTCGGCGCGGGCCCGGCCGGGCTGTCGTTCGCGATCCGGCTGAAGCAGCTCGCGCCGGAGCTGAGCGTCTGCGTGATCGAAAAGGGCGCCACGGTCGGCGCGCACATCCTGTCGGGCGCGGTGATCGAACCCGGCCCGCTCGATGCGCTGCTGCCGGGCTGGCGCGACAACCCGCCGCCGATCTGCGTGCCTGCCACCGAAGACGAATTCTGGCTGCTCACGAAAACCGGTGGCCGCAAGCTGCCGGTGCCGCCCGGCATGCGCAACCACGGCAACTTCATCGTCAGCCTCGGCGCGATGTGCGCGTGGATGGCGCCGCAGGCCGAGGCGCTGGGCGTCGAGATCTATCCGGGTTTCGCCGCTGCGTCGGTGCTGCACGACGACGACGGTCGCGTCGCCGGCGTGCGCATCGGCGACATGGGCGTGGCGAAGGACGGCACGCACAAGCCGGGCTTCACCGCCGGCATCGACATCCGCGCGAAACTCACCGTGTTCGCCGAAGGCGCGCGCGGCAGCCTGACCAAGCAGATGGTGAAGCGCTTCGGGCTCGACGAGGACAGCGATCCGCAGGGCTATTCGATCGGCATCAAGGAACTGTGGCAGGTGCCGGCGGGGCGCGTGTCGCCCGGCAAGATCGTGCACAGCTTCGGCTGGCCCGCGGACAACGCCACTTACGGCGGCAGCTTCCTGTACCACCTCGACGGCGACCGCATCGCGCTCGGTTACGTCAGCGGCCTCGACTACGGCGATCCGGACTACAAGCCGTGGGAAGCCTTCCAGCAGTGGAAGAACCATCCGTCGGTGGCGGCGCTGCTCGAAGGCGGCAGCATCCTTTCGGCCGGTGCGCGCGCGATCGTCACCGGCGGCTACCAGTCGCTGCCGAAGGTGGAGATGCCCGGCGCGCTGCTGGTCGGCGATGGCGCCGGGCTGCTCAACGTGCCGAAGATCAAGGGCACGCACCAGGCGATCCGCTCGGGCATGCTCGCGGCCGAGCATGTCGCCGCGCAGGCAGCGGGCGGCGCGCTCGACAGCGCCGGCTTCGACGCGAAGCTGCGCGCGTCCGATGCGATGAAGGAACTGCGCGGGGTGCGCAACATCAAGCCGGGTTTCAAGCGCGGCCTGTGGTTCGGCATGCTCAACGCCGCGTGGGAAACCGCGACCGGCGGCCTGTCGCCGTGGACCCTGCGCAACAAGGCGGACTGGTCCTCGCTCGACAAGCGCCGCGCCGACGGCCAGGAGCTCGTGAAGCGCGACTACGTGCAGCGCGCGCTGGCGCCGCGCGACCGCCTGCAGGGCGTGTACTACGCCGCGACCGCGCACGACGAGGACCAGCCGGTCCACCTGGTCGTGCACGACACCAGCGTCTGCGTCGACCGCTGCACGCAGGAATACGGCAACCCGTGCACGCGCTTCTGCCCGGCGGGCGTCTACGAGATGGTCGAGGACGCTGCCGGTCGCAGGCTGCAGGTCAATGCCGCCAATTGCGTGCACTGCAAGACCTGCGACATCAAGGATCCCTACGAGATCATCACGTGGGTGACGCCGGAAGGCGGATCGGGCCCGAACTACCAGAACCTCTGAAGGCGAAGCTCAGCGCGCCGCCTTGCCCTGGGCGGCGCCGGACTGCAACGTCCACCCGGCGATGTCGTGCGCGATCGCCTGCAGCGCCTGGCCGAAGGCCTGCGACACCTGTGCAGGATCGGTCCCGGCGGCTGGCACGGCCTGGATGAAGTTCCTGCTGGCGATCACGCCGCGATTGTCGTCGCCGAGCAGCATCGCGCCGACCTCGACGGTCGCCGAAGGCACGGCGTTGCCGGCGTAGTCGGCGTCGAAGCGGCGCAGGTCGAGTTCGAGCCGGTGGTCGGCGGACATGCCGCTGCCCTGGCGCGCGACGGCGCGCAGCTTCCCCGACGCCTCCAGCTCGCGCAACAGCGCGTCCTGGAGCTGTTCGTCCGGGGCCTTCGCCCAGAGTGCGCCCTTGTAGACCTGCACCTCGCCCGGCTCCGGGCGGACCGCGATGCGCGTGGTGCCGACGATGCGCGAGGCTTCCGGCCGCGAGATGGAGAGCTGCCAGTCCAGCGCGGGCCACGCCGGGTCCGGCGCCGGCGCCACCTGCGGCGCGTAGATCGTCGCCGGCTCGTGGCTGCCGCCGAGCAGCGCGCAGCCGCCCATCGCCAGCATCGCGACCATCGTCGCCCCAAAGGCGGCACGCCGCGAAAACGCCGCCGTTCCCTGTTCCCTGTTCCCCGTTCCCTGCTTCATTTCGGCTCGAACTCCTTCGGCGCATCGCGCCCCAGCAGGTAACGCGCCGGGCTGCCTTCCAGCCGGTCGCTGATGCGGCGCAGGTCGCGGACCAGCGCGCGCAACTCCGACAGCGTCGGGCCCAGTTGCGCCAGGCCGTCGTTGGCGAAGCTGTGGATCGCCGCGCGGTTCTCGTTGATCACCGCGTTGGCACCACCGGCGGCGGCGTCGAGGCGGGTGAGCGTGCTGTCGAGCTTGGCGACGAGGCCAGGCAGCTTGTCGACCAGCTCGCGGTCGACGTCCTCGACGGTGCGGTTCGTGGTCTTCAGCGTCGCCGAGAGCTGCTCGCTCGCCGCGCGCGCGTTGACGATCATCGCGCGCAGGTCGTCGCGCTGCGCCGCGACGGTCCCGGTCATCGTTTCGATGTTGGCGAGCGTGTTGGCGATGCGCTTGACGTTCTCCTCGCTCAGCACCTCGTCCATGCGCGCGACCAGCCGGTTGGCGGTGTCGGCGATGTTCTGCAACGCCGACGCTTCGGTGCGGATGACGGGCAGGTCGTCGCCGTTGCGCGCGAGCAACTCGGGCGCCTTCGGGCTGCCGCCGGTGAGCTGGATGAACGGCACGCCGGTGAGGCCGGTCATCGACAGCTTGGCGCGGGTGTCCACCTTCACCGGCGTGCCGGCCTTGACCTTGAGCTTGGCGATCACGCGCCGCGGATCGCGCGCGTCCAGGTCGAGCGTCTCGACGGTGCCGATGGCGATGCCGTTGTATTGCACCGAGCTGCCCTCGGTGAGGCCGGTGACCGGCTCGGTGAACACCACCCGGTACTCGCGCCAGTCGCGGTCGGAGGTGAACTTCGCCGCCCACAAGCCGAACAGCAGCAGGAACGCCGCCACGACGAGCGTGAAGGCGCCGATCAGGACGTAATTGGCCTTGGTTTCCATGTCAGCCCTGGTCCTCTTTCGTGGATTGCGCGGCGCGGCCGCGCGGGCCGTTGAAATATTCCTGCACCCACGGATGCTCGAGCCGTTCGAGCTCGGAGACCGGCGCCACCGCCAGGATCCTGCGATCGGCGAGCACCGCCACGCGATCGCAGATAGCGTACAGGGTGTCGAGGTCGTGGGTGATGAGGAAGACGGTGAGCCCCAGCGCTTCCTGCAGGGTCCGGATCAGGCGGTCGAAGGCGTCGGCGCCGATCGGGTCGAGGCCGGCGGTGGGCTCGTCCAGGAACAGCAGCGGCGGGTCCAGCGCGAGCGCACGGGCCAGGCCGGCGCGCTTGCGCATGCCGCCCGAGAGCTGCGAGGGCAGCTTGTCGACGGCATCGGCGGGCAGGCCGGCCAGCTTCACCTTCAGCAGCGCCAGCTCGTAGCGCAACGTGTCGGGCAGGTCCGGGTGGTGCTCCCTGAGCGGCACCTGCACGTTCTCGCCGACGCTCAGCGAGGAGAACAGCGCGCCGTCCTGGAACAGCACGCCGGTGTCGCGCTCGATGCGCAGCCGGTCGGCGGGGTCGTCGGACAGCGCATCGGTGCCCATCACCTCGACCGTGCCGGCATCGGGCTTGCGCAGGCCGATGATCGAACGCATCAGCACCGACTTGCCGCTGCCCGAGCCGCCGACGACGCCGAGGATCTCGCCGCGCCGCACATCGAGGTCCAGGCCCTCGTGCACGACCTGTTCGCCGAAGCGGTTGGCCAGGCCGCGCACGCGGATGATCGGCTCCTCGCCGGCCATTACCAGCCCACCTGCATGAACCAGATCGCCGCGATCGCGTCGAGCACGATCACCAGTGAAATCGTCTGCACCACGCTCGAGGTGGTGCGTTCGCCGACCGACTGCGCGGTGCCCTTCACCTGCAGGCCCTCGAGGCAGCCGATCAGCCCGATCACCAGCGCGAACACCGGTGCCTTCGACAGGCCGACGAGGAAATGGCGCAGCTGCATGGTGTCCTGCATGCGCGCGAAATAGGCCTGCGGCGGGATGTCGAGCGCATACGCGCCGACGGTCATGCCGCCGAGCAGGCCGGCGACGTCGGCGATGAAGGACAGCAGCGGCAGCATCACCAGCAGCGCGAGCAGGCGCGGGATCACCAGCACGTCCACCGGGTCCAGGCCGAGCGTGCGCATCGCATCCACTTCCTCGCGGCTGACCATGGCGCCGATCTGCGCGGTGAACGCACTGGCGGTGCGGCCGGCGAGCACGATCGAGGTGAGCAGCACGCCGAACTCGCGCAGGAACGCGATGTTCACCAGTTCCACGACATAGATGGTCGCGCCGAAGTCGGCGAGGATGTTCGAGCCGAGGAACGCGATCACCGCGCCGACGAGGAAGGACAGCAGCGCCACCAGCGGCACCGCGTCGAGGCCGACCTGCTCCATCTGCGCGACGGTGGCGGTGGCGCGGAAGCGCCGCGGCTCGCGGACCATGCGCACGAACTTGGACAGGTTCTCGCCGAGGAAGCTGATGAGGGCGACGATTTCCTTCCAGTTGTCGGCGACCGCAAAACCGAGGCGGCCAAGCGCGGCCGCGAAACCATATTCGCGCTTCGTGCGCGGGCGCTCGTCGACGACGTCCTCGATCGCGGCGACCAGGGCGTGGTGCTCGGGGCGGAACGCGAACGCTTCGAAGTCCATGTCGTTGCGGCGCGCGTGGCGCAGCAGCTGCAGCACGCCGAGCGAATCCAGCCGCGCGACGCCGGTGGCGTCGACCGCGCGCGCGCCGGCGGGCATGTCGCGCAAGGCGCCGGCGATCCCGGCGGCCTCGCCGAGCGTCCAGCAGCCACGCAGCCGCACGCGGTCGCCTTCGGCGGACAGGCCCGGAGGAAGCGTGCTGGCGACGGTCATGGTGGCCGAGGATACAGCCTGCAGGTGCAGCCCCTGCGAACGCCGCCGACGGGTGCCCGGGGCTCCATGCGCATGCGATGCTTGCCGCCATGACCCGCACCGAAGCCGACTACGCCACCCGCATCGCCTTCGTGGTCGAACTGGCCGGGCACCTGCACGCCTACGGGACCACCGCGCAGCGCCTGGAGGGCGCGGTGATCGCCGTGGCCACCGAACTGGGCCTGGACTGCGAACCCATGTCCAACCCCACCGGCATGACCCTGAGCTTCAGCGACCCGCGGCGGCCGCCCGGCGAGACGGACACGACCCGCGTGATCCGCATGCCGCCGGGCGACACCGACCTGGCCAAGCTGGTCGAGGCCGACCGCATCGCCGAGGAAGTGATGGCCGGCCGCCTCGGCATCGCCGAAGGCCATGCCGCCCTGCGCGCGCTGGAAAGGCCGCCGACCCGGCGCGGCAACCTCGCGATGGTGCTGGGCTTCGACCTCGCCGCGGCCGCCATCGGCGGCCTGCTGCGCCTGCCCTGGCTCGACATCGCAACGGCCGGTGCGTCCGGGCTGCTGATCGGGCTGCTCGATCTGGCATCGCGCGGCCGGCCGCAGATGCGCGAGGCAGGCGAGGCGCTGTCGGCGCTGGCCGCGGGTTTCATCGCGATCCTGGTCGCCGCCTTCGTCGCGCCGCTCAACCTCAACACCGTGATCATCGCGTCGCTGATCGTGTTCGTGCCCGGCATGACGCTGACCAACGCGGTGAACGAACTGACGAGCCAGCACCTCGTGTCCGGCACCGCGCGCTTCGCCGGTGCGCTGGCTACGCTGATGAAGCTCACCGTCGGTTCGGCGCTGGCGCTGGCGCTGGCGCAGCTGGTCGGGATCGAGCCGCAGGTGCGCGCGCTGCGTCCTCAGCCGGACCTGGTGGAGTGGGGCGCGCTGGTGCTGGCGGCGTTCTCGTTCGCGGTGCTGTTCCGCGCGCGGGCCCGCGACTATCCGGTGGTGATGATGGCCGCGATCGGCGGCTACCTGGTCTCGCGCATCGGCGGCGAGCTATGGGGCAGCCCGGCGGGCATCTTCCTCTCCGCGCTGCTGGTCACGGCGGCCGGCAATGGCTACGCGCGCTGGGTGCGGCGTCCCGGCGCGGTGGTGCGCGTGCCCGGCATCCTGATGCTGGTGCCCGGCAGCGCGAGCCTGCGCGGCGTGATGTCCGTGGTGCAGCAGCAGGACGCGGCCGTCGGGCAGAGCGCGGCGCTGGGCGTGCTCAACATCCTGCTGGCGCTGGTGGCGGGGCTGCTGTTCGGGAATTTGCTGCTGCCGACGCGACGCAATCTCTAGGAGCGGGGAATGGGGAAAAGGGAAAGGGGACCCGAATCTTCGGGCGCTTCGCTCCTATTCCCTATTCCCTATTCCCTATTCCCTATTCCCTATTCCCTGCTCGCAGCGCCAAGCCGCGCGAGCAGCGCGGCGCGGTCGAGGTTCTCGGAATCCGGCGTGGTCCGCGCGCGATATTCGAACGTGCCCGCTTCGAGGCCACGGCCCGAGACCACCACGCGATGCGGGATGCCGATCAGCTCGATGTCGGCGAACATCTGGCCCGCGCGCAGGCCGCGATCGTCGAGCGCGGCATCGAGGCCGGCGGCGCGCAGGTCGCGGTACAACGCTTCGGCGGCTTCGGTGACCGCGGCGTCGTTCTTC
>DATJDY010000222.1:0-2346 GCA_035497155.1 Luteimonas sp. | reverse complement strand
CGAGCACGTGGATGTGCTTGGACGCGCCGGCCAGCGAGATCTCGAACGGCGCGGCGAGTTCGCCGACGGTGCGCGGCCCGGCGGCGAGATCGCCGAGCATCGCGCGGCGCGTGGGATCCGACAGGGCCTGGAACACCTGGTCCAGGGCTTCGGGGGATGGGCGGGGAATGTCAACCATGAGGTTGAATATACCCGGGCAGGCATAATTGTCAACCATAAGGTGAAATATCTCGGCGGCCCGTCCCGCCGCCGTCAACCGCCGGCTTGACCTTGCCACGGGGACAACCCCGACGATGGCTCCATCGCCGGCGCGCGCCGTCACATGCAGCGTGTTCACCGTGCTCGCCGGCGAATGGTTCATCGGCTTCTCGATGGTGGTGCTGGCGTTGCTGAAGCTGCAGGACGTCGAGGCGTTCGCCACGATGTTCCTCGACTACGACCTGCTCGCGAAGCGCTGGGTGCCATACGGCTACCTCTATCCGTTCGCCGAGGGCCTGGCGGGCGTGTTGATGGTGGCGCACGCGCTGGACTGGCTGTCGGTGCCGCTGGCGCTGTCCATCGGCGGCGTCGGCGCGGTGTCGGTATTCAAGGCGGTCTACATCGATCGGCGCGAGCTCAAGTGCGCCTGCGTGGGCGGCGTGTCGAATGTGCCGCTGGGCTTCGTATCGCTGACCGAGAACCTGATGATGGTGGCGATGGCGGCGTGGATGGCACTGCCGTGGCTCGGGGTGCGCTGAGCGCTAGTGCGGCGCGGCCAGGCCGTCGATGATCGGGCACTCCGGCCTGCCGTCGCCGTGGCACCGGCGCGCCAGGTCCTCGAGCGTGCGCTGCATCGCCTGCATGTCGGCGATGCGCGCGCGCAGGTCTTCGGCGTGCTGCAGCGCCAGCGCCTTGACGTCGGCGCTCGCGCGGCTGCGGTCGTTCCACAGGTTCAGCAGCACTTCGACCTGCTTCATCGGGAAGCCGAGGTTGCGCGCGCGCTTGATGAAATGCAGCCGGTTCAGGTCGGCGTCGTTGTACAGGCGATAGCCGGCGAACGTGCGCTGCGCCGCCGGGATGAGGCCGTTGCGTTCGTACTCGCGGATCATCTTCGCGCTGACGCCGGTGGCGGCGGCGGCTTCGCCGATGTTGTGGAAGCCCTGTTCGCGGGCCTCGGCGAGTTCGGGGCGGGGTGCGGTTCGGGCCATGGGCGAATGGTGCGTTGACCTTGCCCCGGGGGCAAGGCCCAGCCTGTGTCCTGCGGCGATCGGCCGCACCCACCACGACGAGGATTCCGCCATGAACGACACCAACGACACCAATGTCACCCTTCCCGCCAGGGCCGCCGGCAACTGTGGCTGCTGCAGCTGTTCGCCCTGCACCTGCGCGGACTGCCAGTGCTGCGACTGCGCCGAACAGGCCAGCGGCGGCTGCGGCTGCGCGTCCGCCTGAAGGCGCGGCGCTCCGGGCCGGGTGGGCCGTAGCGGCCGCCCGGCCATTTTTTTCGCCCCTGCCGTCGTTTGGCAGGAATTGAATGCTTGTTGGCGCACGTGCCGATGGCGGCGAACGCACATTGGCGCTTCCTGAAAAGCCTGGTGTCTGCCATGTTCCGCTCCCCCGTTTTCCCGGCGATCCTCGCCTTGCTCCTTGCCGGCGCGTTGCTGTGCGCGCCGTCCGCCCGCGCGGATGACGCCACCACCGGCACCGCGACCGCCGGCCCGCCGACCGGGTTCGCGCCCTACATCGCCCGAAACGGCCACGCGCGCCCGCTCGTCGCGGTGGTCGGCGACAACGCCGGCGCCGAACTCACCGACTTCGTCGTGCCCTACGCGGTGCTGCAGCGCTCCGGCGCGGCCGACCTGCTCGCGGTTTCGACGCGCCCCGGGCCGATGACGATGCGCCCTGCACTGCGCCTGCGGCCGGACACGGATCTCGATGGCTTCGACGCCTGGCATCCGGAAGGCGCCGACTACATCGTGGTGCCCGCGATGGTGCGCCAGGACGAACCGAAACTGCTGGCGTGGCTGCGCGCGCAATACGCGAAGGGCGCCACGATCGTGAGCATCTGCGACGGCGCGCTCGTCATCGCCAATGCCGGACTGCTGGAAGGCCATCGCGCGACCGCGCACTGGGCGACGGAAAAATATCGCCGCAAGACCTGGCCGAAGACGGAATGGGTCGCGAACACGCGCTACGTCGTCGACGGCCGCATCGCGTCCAGCGCCGGCATCAGCGCGGCGATCCCGACGTCGCTCGCGCTGGTCGAGGCCATCGCCGGCCACGATCGCGCGGCACGGGTCGGCGCAACGCTCGGCGTCGACGAGTGGGGCACCGCGCACGACAGCGACGCCTTCGGCTTCGGCGGCG
>DATJDY010000221.1:0-8305 GCA_035497155.1 Luteimonas sp. | reverse complement strand
GCGTTCGCGCTGACCGAGCCGCATTCCGGTTCCGACGCCACCGCGATGCGCTGCCGCGCCGTGAAGCAGGCCGACGGCAGCTTCGTCATCAACGGCAAGAAGAGCTGGATCACCTCCGGCCCGGTCGCGAAGTACATCGTGCTGTTCGCCATGACCGACCCGGACAAGGGCGCGCGCGGCATCACCGCGTTCCTGGTCGATACGGACAATGCGGGCTTCCACCGCGGCAAGACCGAGCCCAAGCTCGGCATCCGCGCGTCGGCGACCTGCGAGATCGAGTTCACCGACTACGTCGCGCAGGCCGACGAGGTGCTGGGCGAGGAAGGGCACGGCTTCAAGATCGCGATGGGCGTGCTCGACGCCGGACGCATAGGCATCGCCTCCCAGGCCATCGGCATCGCCCGCGCCGCCTACGAGGCGACGCTCTCCTACGTGAGGGAGCGCAAGGCCTTCGGCCAGCCGATCGGCGCGTTCCAGATGACCCAGGCGAAGATCGCCGACATGAAGTGCAAGCTCGACGCGTCGCTGTTGCTGACGCTGCGCGCGGCGTGGCTGAAGGGCCAGGGCCAGCGCTTCACCACCGAGGCGGCGGTCGCCAAGCTCACCGCTTCGGAAGCCGCGATGTGGATCGCGCACCAGGCCGTGCAGATCCATGCCGGCATGGGCTATTCGAAGGAAATGCCGATCGAGCGCTATTTCCGCGACGCCAAGATCACCGAGATCTACGAGGGCACCAGCGAGATCCAGCGCCTGGTCATCGCCCGCCACGAAACCGGGTTGCGCTGAGCCACGCCGTGCGCGTCCCCGAGAAACCATCGCTGTCGAAACCCTCCCTACGTTTCTGAAACACGGGGCCCGTGCATGTGCGCGGGCCTTGTCGCATCCGGACTCCAGGACACCATGACCACGTCGAAGAAAAAGCCCGCCGCCGCCCCCAAGCCCGCCGCCACGCGCAAGCGCGCCACGGTCGCGACCCTGCCGGGAGGCGCCTCGATCGAGCCGATCGTGGAGGCGTTGCGCAAGCGTGCCCCGAAGGCTTCGCAGGCCCGGGCCGAAGCGTTCGCGCGCGCCTTCTACCGCCGCATGAGCGCCGACGAGATCGCGCAGCACAGCGCGGCCGGCTGGGCCGAGCTGGCCTGGGACTTCCTGGAGCAGGCGCAGCGCCGCAAGCCCGGCACGGCCGAAGTGCGCGTGTTCAACGCGAACCTCAAGGACAACGGCTGGGAATCGCCGCACACGATCGTGCAGGTGGTCAACGACGACATGCCCTTCCTCGTGGATTCGGTGACGATGGCGCTGGCCGACCAGGGCATCGGCGTGCACGTGCTCGGCCACCCGGTGGTGAAGGCCGAGCGCGACAAGGCCGGGCGCCTGGTCGCGGTCGGCGCCGAAGCCGGCGAGAAGGCGCGCGGCGAGTCGCTGATGCACCTGGAGATCGACCGCCAGGCGGCCGCGGCGATGCCCGCGATCGCCGCGTCGATCCAGGCCGTGCTGCAGGACGTGCGTTCCGCGGTCGTGGACTGGGACGCGATGCGCGCGAAGATGCTGCAGGTCGCCGACGACCTCGCCACGCGCCGCATGCCGGTGTCCGACGCCGGCCGCAAGGAAGCGCAGGAGTTCCTGCGCTGGGCCGCGGACAACCACTTCACGTTCCTGGGCTATCGCGAGTACGACGTGGTGCGCAAGGGCGGCGGCGAGCTGCTGTGCGCCGTCGACGACTCCGGCATGGGCCTGCTGCGGGGCAAGGAGAAGGGCAAGGCGCGCGACCTCAGGACGCTCGCCGCGCACTACATGCCGCAATCGGGTTCCGTGGACGCTCTGATCCTGACCAAGACCAACGCGCGCGCCACCGTGCACCGCCCGGGGTACATGGACTACATCGGCGTGCTCAAGTTCGACAAGGAAGGCCGTCCGGCCGCGGAGCAGCGCTTCCTCGGCCTGTACACGTCCAGCGCGTACAGCCGTCGCCCGTGGGAGATCCCGCTGGTGCGCGAACGCCACGAGCACGTGATGCGCGCGTCGGGGCTGTCCCCCGACGGCCACAGCGGCAAGGCGCTGCGCCACATCATCGAATCGCTGCCGCGCGACGAGCTGTTCCAGTCCAGCGAGGAGGAGCTGCTGCGCACCGCGACCGGCATCCTCGGCCTGCAGGAGCGCGTGCGCAGCAAGCTGTTCCTGCGCCGCGACCGCTACGGCCGCTTCTGGTCGGCGCTGGCCTACATCCCGCGCGATCGCTTCAACACCGAGGTGCGGCACCGCATCGAGGACATGCTCAAGCGCGGGCTGGGCGGCGACGGCGTCGACACGACGGTCCAGGTCGGCGAATCGCCGCTGGCGCAACTGCACATGATCGTGCGCCCGCGTTCCGGCGAGGCAGCCGAGGGCATCGACATCGCCGCGCTCGAGGCGCAGCTGGCCGAGATCGTGCGCAACCGGCAGGACGAGCTGCGCGAGCGGCTGGTCGCGTCCGAGGGCGAGGAACGCGGCCTCAAGCTCGCCAACCGCTGGGGCCGCGCGCTGCCCGCGAACTACATCGAGCAGGCCGGCGCCGCGGTCGCCGCCGAGGACGTGAAGTGCCTGGCGTCGCTGCGCGACGCAGCCGACCTGCGCATCAGCCTTTATCGCGGCAAGAGCGCGGGCAACGGCGCCGACGGCGGCCTGCGCCTGAAGTTCTATCGCCTCGGCCACGACATCCCGCTGTCGGATGCGCTGCCGATGATGGAGAACATGGGCCTGCGGGTGATCACCGAGCATCCGTATCGCCTGGACGTGGCGGGCAAGGACGGCGACGTCGTCGCCTGGATCCAGGACTTCGAGGTCGAGGCGGTGCGCAGCGACCTGGACGTGGACAGCCTCGACACTTCGTTCGAGGAAGCCTTCGGGCAGGTCTGGCGCGGCCAGGCCGAGAACGACGGCTTCAACCGCCTGATCCTCGGCGCGAGCCTGGCATGGCGCCAGGTCGCGATGCTGCGCGCCTACGGCAAGTACCTGCAGCAGGTCGGCGTGCCGTTCTCGCAGGCCTATGTCGAGGAGACCTTCAACCGTTATCCGCTGCTCGCGCGGCTCGTGGTCGAGCTGTTCGAAGCGCGCTTCCATCCGGCGACGGGCAGCGAGGACAAGGCCGAGGTCAAGCGCGGCCAGCAGGCGCTGCTCGCGCAGTTGCACGCGCTGGCAGGCGATGACGCGACCCGCGCGCTGCTGCAGCCGGTGGTCGACGCACGCACCGGCGATCGCCCGCGCCAGGTCGAAGCCACGCGCGCCGCGTTGCTGGGCATGCTCGACCGCGTCGCCAGCCTGGACCAGGACCGCATCCTGCGCAGCTTCATCGGCTGCATCGACGCGACGCTTCGGACCAGCTACTACATCGCCTACAAGCCCGGCGACGACGGCGCCGGCGTGCGCGCCGACGGCGGCCCCGCCGACTACATCGCGTTCAAGCTCGACTCGGCGAAGGTGCCGGACCTGCCGAAACCGCGGCCGTACCGCGAGATCTGGGTGTGCGGGCCGCGCGTGGAGGGCGTGCACCTGCGCTTCGGGCCGGTCGCGCGCGGCGGCCTGCGCTGGTCCGACCGCCGCGAGGACTTCCGCACGGAAGTGCTCGGCCTGGTCAAGGCGCAGATGGTCAAGAACACGGTGATCGTGCCGGTCGGCTCGAAGGGCGGCTTCTTCTGCAAGCAGCTGCCCGATCCTTCGGTGGACCGCGACGCGTGGTTCGCCGAGGGCGTGGCCTGCTACAAGCGCTTCATCAACGGCCTGCTCGACATCACCGACAACCTGGTCGACGGCAAGGTCGTGCATCCGGCGAACGTGGTCCGCCACGATGGCGACGACCCGTACCTGGTGGTCGCGGCGGACAAGGGCACGGCGACGTTCTCGGACATCGCGAACGGCATCGCCCAGGCGCACGGTTTCTGGCTCGACGACGCGTTCGCCTCCGGCGGTTCGGTCGGCTACGACCACAAGGGCATGGGCATCACCGCGCGCGGCGCGTGGGAGTCGGTGAAGCGCCATTTCCGCGCGATGGGGCGCGATTCTCAGTCGGAGGACTTCACTTGCGTGGGCATCGGCGACATGTCCGGCGACGTGTTCGGCAACGGCATGCTGCTGTCGAAGCATATCCGCCTGGTGGCCGCTTTCGACCATCGCCACATCTTCATCGACCCGGATCCGGACGCGGCGAAGACGTTCAAGGAGCGCCAGCGCCTGTTCAAGCTGCCGCGCTCGTCCTGGGCCGACTACGACGCGTCGCTGATCGGCAAGGGCGGCGGCGTGTTCCCGCGCAGCGCCAAGTCGATCCCGCTGTCGGCGCAGGCGAAGGCCGCGCTCGGCATCGATGCGTCGGTCGCGGCGATGGCGCCGGCCGAGCTGATGGCCGCGATCCTGAAGTCGCCGGTGGACCTGCTGTGGAACGGCGGCATCGGCACCTACGTCAAGGCCGCCAGCGAAAGCAATGCCGACGTCGGCGACCGCGCCAACAACGCGCTGCGCGTCAACGGCGGCGACCTGCGTTGCAAGGTGGTGGGCGAGGGCGGCAACCTGGGCATGACCCAGCTCGGCCGCATCGAGGCCGCGCTGAACGGCGTGCTGCTCAACACCGATTTCATCGACAACTCGGCGGGCGTCGACACCTCGGACCACGAGGTCAACATCAAGATCCTGCTCAACGGCCAGGTGCAGGCGAAGAAGCTCACCCTGCCCGAGCGCAACAAGCTGCTCGCGTCGATGACCGACGAGGTCGCGGGGCTGGTCCTCAACGACAACTACCGCCAGAACCAGGCGCTGAGCCTGATGGAGCGGATGAGCCTGGCGCGCATCGGTTCCAAGCAGCACTTCATCCGCACGCTCGAGTCGCAGGGCCTGCTCGACCGCCAGATCGAGTACCTGCCCAGCGACGCCGAGATCGCGGAGCGCAAGGCCCGCGGCATCGGCCTGACCCGGCCGGAGCTGGCGGTGCTGCTGTCGTATTCGAAGCTCGTCGCGTTCCAGCAGCTGCTCGATTCCGACGTGCCCGAGGATCCGTACCTGTCGAAGGAACTGGTGCGCTACTTCCCCGAGCCGCTGCAGGCGAAATACGCGAAGGCCATGGAGCAGCACCGCCTGAAGCGCGAGATCATCGCCACGGCGGTCACCAACTCCACGATCAACCGCATGGGTGCCACCTTCCTGCTGCGCATGCAGGAAGACAGCGGCCGCAGCATCGGCGAAGTGGCCAAGGCCTTCACGATCACGCGCGAGACGCTCGACGCGCGGGCGCTGTGGTCGGCCATCGATGCGCTCGACGGCAAGGTCCACGAGTCGGCGCAGGTCGACGCCCTGCAGGTGATCTGGAACCTGCAGCGCTCGTTCACGCGCTGGCTGCTGTCGCGCCCGGGCGCGATCCCGGACATCACCAGCGCGGTCGCGCGCTACCACGACGGCTTCGGCGACATCCGCTCGGGCGAGAGCATCCTGCCCGACGCGATGCGCCCGGCCTACGAGGCGAGCATCGCGGAGTGGAAGGCCAAGGGCATCGGCGGCGAACTGGGTGGCCAGCTCGCGGCGCTGCCGTACCTGGAGCCTTGCGCCGACCTGATCGAGCTGGCGCGCGAGCGCAAGCTGCGCCCGGTGGAAGTGGCCAAGGCCTACTACCGCCTGGCCGAAACGCTGAACCTGCCGTGGCTGCAGGGCCAGATCGACGCGCTCAAGGTCGACGGCCGCTGGCACGCGGTGGCGCGCGGGGTGCTGCGCGATGAGCTGGGCGCGCAGATGCGCCTGCTCACCGGCCAGGTGCTGTCGATGCCGGGCAAGGACGCGGCCGCCAAGGTCGCGAACTGGCTGGCCCGTGACGATGCGTCGCTGCGCTTCACCATGGCCATGCTCAACGACCTGGCCGGGCAGAAGACGATGGACTATCCGACGGCCTCCGTCGCCGTGCAGCGCCTCTCGCAGCTGGCCTCGCGCGGCTAGGTGGGGCCGATGCGGCCGCGCCTGCGGCCGCATCCTCTCGTCCCCTCGATCCGGACCCCGGAACGGGGGACTTGACGGTAGGGTATGGAAAGTTGTTAAGTCGACGTGACGGACCGCGCACAGGGGCGCGGGCAGGGGCCGGCACGACAATGAACAGCGGTGACGTCAGGATCAGCATCCAGGGGCTGACCGTGGGCATGTTCGTGAGCCGGCTGGACAAGCCGTGGATCGAGACGCCCTTCCCGATCGAAGGGATCGTGGTGAAGTCCGATGCGGACATCGCCAAGCTGCAGCGCACCTGCAGCCACGTCTGGGTGGATCCCGTCCGGGGCAACTCGCCGGATCCGCGCTATTTCGCCTTCGAGGCGCCCGCGGCGCCCAAGGCCGGCGCCGGCGAATTCGAACGCCTGCGCAGTACCCGCTGGACGATCCAGTCCGACTTCAGCACGGAACTGCGCGAGGCGGAGCAGGCGCACGCGACCATCGAGGCGGGCCTCGACGAGGTGATGCGCGACCTGCAGGAAGGCAAGCGGCTCGACATCGACAAGCTCAAGGACGGCGTCGAGGCGATGATCGACTCCATCCTGCGCAATCCCGCCGCGCTGATCTGGTTGCGGGAGATGAAGCAGCGCGACAACTACGCCTACCAGCACGCGCTGGGTTGCTCGATCTGGGCGGCGAGCTTCGGCCGGCACCTCGGGCTGGAGCGGAGCGAGCTGCGCGCGCTGGCCCTGGCGGGCCTGCTGTGCGACGTGGGCAAATCGCGGCTGCCGCAGGACCTGCTGGTGAAAAAAGGCGGGCTGACCGCGCAGGACGTGGCCGACCTGCGCAACCACGTCCAGCTCGGGCTCGACATCCTCGCCAACAACCCGGACCTGCCGCACGCGGTCGTGGAGGCCATCGCGACCCACCACGAGCGGCACGACGGCAGCGGCTATCCGAAAGGCCTCATCGGCCCGGTGATCCCGGTCTTCGGGCGCATCCTCGGCATCGTCGACAGCTACGACGCGATGACCAGCATCCGCCCGTATGCGACCGCGCGCTCGCCGCACGATGCGATCAACGAGCTCTACCGGCAGCGCGACAAGCTCTACCAGCCCGAGCTCGTGGAGCAGTTCATCCAGAGCTGCGGCATCTATCCGATCGGCACGCTGGTGGAACTCTCGAACGGGCAGGTCGGCGTCATCACCGAGATCCACAGCCTCAAGCGGTTGCTGCCGCGGGTGATGCTGCTGCTCGCGGAAGACAAGCGCCCGCTGCAGCGATTCCGGGAGATCGACCTGAGCCAGATGGACCAGGAGGATCCTTCGCGGCTGACCATCAAGGCCGGGCTGCCCAATGGTTCCTTCGGCCTGGATTCGGTCGAGCTGTTCCTCGCATGATGTCGCCAGCTTGATGTCGACGCTCGACGACGACCTGACCGGCCTGCAGAGCCGCCGCAACTTCCTCGCGACGCTGCGCCAGCAGGTCAACTTCAGCAACGAATTGCAGGCGCCGCTCGCCTTGCTGGTGGTCGACATCGACGGTTTCGCCAAGCTCAACGCCGCGCACGGCTACGAGTTCGGCGACCAGGCGCTCAAGTACGTGGCGCAACACCTGCGCAGCATCGCGCGGGCGCAGGATTACGTCGGCCGCCTGGGAGACAACCGGTTCGGCATCCTGTTGACGCGGATCATGAACCAGGGGCACGCGGAGCTGGCGGTGCAACAGGTGCTGCGCCACCTCGAGGTGCCGTTCCAGGGGTCGAAGGGAACCGTGCGACTCAACGCCACCATCGGGGTCGCGGTCTGCCCGCAGCATGCGAGCCACCCCGAGTTCCTGCTGCGCCAGGCCGAGAAGTCGCTCGAACTGGCGCGGGAAACGGGAGCGCGCTGGATGACGCCGCCCGATGCCCAGCAGAACGAGGGATTCTCGGAATACTGGGACCTCGAGATCGAGCTCGATGGCGCCATCCAGCGCGGCGAACTCCTGCTGAACTACCAGCCCAAGCTGCGCGCGCGCGACCTGCGCACCGTCGGCGCGGAAGCGCTCATGAGCTGGCCGCACCGCGCGCGCGGCAGCGTGCCTCCGGACCTGTTCATTCCCATCGCGGAAAACACCGGGCAGATCCGGCCCATGACGATGTGGGCGCTGAATACCGCACTGCGGCATGCATCGACGTGGCGCCATCCCGCGCCGTTGTCGGTGGCGGTCAACATCCCCGCCGACATGGTCGCGCGCGACGATCTCCCCGACATGGTGGAGAACGCGTTGCGGCTCTGGGGCACGCCCGGCGTGGAACTCGTGCTCGAGATCACCGAGCGCTCGCTGGTGTCGGATCCGAAGCAGTCCTTCCGGACGCTGGCGCGCATTCGCGAGC
>DATJDY010000220.1:0-2039 GCA_035497155.1 Luteimonas sp. | reverse complement strand
CCGCCGCCGCCGCGACCGGCGGCGTCCCCGCGCTGACGCTGGCCCAGGCCATGGCCGACCCGGACTGGATCGGGCCGCCGGTGGAAGACGCCTGGTGGGCCTGGGACGGCTCCGCCGCGCAATACCGGCTCAAGCGCACGGGCGCGTCGATCCGCGACACCTGGTCGGTGCCGGCCACGGGCGGCACGCCGGCGCGCGTGGATGGCGCGGCGCTCGCCGGCCTCGATGCCGCGGATCCCGTCTACGACGCGCAGCGCGCGCGCATGGCCTACATCCGCAACGGCGACGTGTTCGTGCGCGACCTGCGCGACGGCGCGCTGCGGCAGCTCACGCGCGACAACGCCGACCAGGCACTGCCGCAATGGGGCAGCGATGGCTCGCTGTCATGGCGCGTCGGCAACGACTGGTATCGCTGGACGGCAGCGGGTGGCGTCGCCCAGGCCGCCTCGGTGCGCGCCGAGCGCGCGCCTGGGGATGCGCCGAAGCAGGACGACCTGCGCGACCGCCAGCTGCGCCTGATCGACACCCTGCGCGACGATCGCGAGCGCCGCGACGATGCGCGCGAACAGCAGGACGCCTGGCGCGCCGCCGATCCGAGCCGCGCGCCCGCAGCGGCCTACCTCGGCGACGACGTTTCCATCGCCGACACCGCGATGTCGCCCGATGGCCGCTGGCTCCTCGTCGTCACCACGGCGAAGGGTGCAGACGCGGGCAAGGGCACGAGCCTGCCGCACTACGTCACCGAGTCCGGTTACCAGGAACCCGAGGAAGGCCGCCCGCTGGTCGGTCGCAATGCGCCCGCCGCGCACACGCTGTGGCTGGTCGAGGTCGCGACGGGCAAGGCGCGCAAGCTGTCGTTCTCGTCGTTGCCGGGCATCGGCGTGGATCCCCTCGCGGCGCTGCGCAAGGCCGCCGGCCAGGACCCGCTGAAAGGCGACCGCGATGCACGCATCGAGACCGACGGCGACGGCAACGGCCCGGCGATCCACTGGTCGGATGATTCGCGCAGCGCGGCGGTGCTGGTGCGCGCGGTCGACAACAAGGATCGCTGGATCGCGACGATCACGCCCGCGACGGCAGGCACGATGACGGCAGGATCGGCGAAGCCCACGCTGCAGTCGCGCCACCGCCTGCACGACGACGCCTGGATCAACTGGGACTTCAACGATTTCGGCTGGATGCCGGATGGCCGCACGCTGTGGTACCTGTCGGAGGAAAGCGGCTGGTCGCAGGTGTACGTCCTCGATACGTCGACGCCTGGTGCGCGCGCGCGCCAGCTCACCTCGGGCCATTGGGAAGCGTCGCAGCCGCAGCTCGCGGCCGACGGACGCGGCTTCCTGTTCCTGTGCAACCGCGCGTCGCCGGTGGAATACGAAGTGTGCCGTGTCGGCGCCGATGGCGACGACGTGCGCGAACTGACGTCGCTCGACGGCGTCGAAGGCTTCGCGCAATCGCCCGACGGCCGCCAGCTGCTGGTGCGTCATTCCTCCGCCTACCTGCCGCCGCAGCTCGCGGTGGTCGATGCCACCGCCGGCGGCACCGCGCGCGAACTCACCGACACGCGCAGCGCCGCGTTCAAGGCGATGCCGTGGATCGCGCCCGAGCGCGTCGAGATGCCCTCGAAGCATGGCGCCGGCACGGTGTACGGCAAGTTCTACGGACCCGCGAACCGCGAGCCCGGACGCAAGTATCCGCTGGTGATGTTCGTGCACGGTGCCGGTTACCTGCAGAACGCCGAGCTGCGCTGGCCCGACTATTTCCGCGAGCAGATGTTCCACAACCTGCTCGTGCAGCGCGGTTACGAAGTGATCGATCTCGATTACCGCGGTTCCTCGGGCTATGGCCGCGACTGGCGCACCGCGATCTACCGCAACATGGGCCACCCGGAGGTCGAGGACTACCTCGACGGCCTCGACTGGGCCGTGGCGAACCGCCAGGCCGACCGCGACCACGCCGGGATCTACGGCGGCAGCTACGGCGGCTTCATGACCTTCATGGCGCTGTTCCGCGAGCCTGGCGTGTTCAAGGCCGGCGCGGCG
>DATJDY010000219.1:0-1715 GCA_035497155.1 Luteimonas sp. | reverse complement strand
GCAGGCCGCGAACGAGCTGGCCGCCAGGCCGGCGTTCTACAACACCATCACCTCGAACTGCACCACGATCGTCTATCGCATGGCACGCCAGATCCAGCCGGGCCTGCCGTGGGATATCCGCCTGCTGCTGACCGGCTATCTGCCCGGCTACCTGCACGATGTGGGCGTGGTGGACACGAGCCTGCCGCTCGGCGAACTGCGCGAACGCAGCCGGATCACCGGGCGCGCCCGAAGCACCTCGGCGGACGATGATTTCTCCCGCGCAATCCGCAGTGGCACCGCCGGGAATCCCGAATGATCTCGTGACGCGTCAAGCGCGCTTGTTCTAGGCGCCCGAGGCCGGTGCGCAGGGACGGATCATCCGGCGAGTTCGAAGCGTGTCACGCGCTTGACCGGATCGGCTTCGACCAAGGTCACCCGTACGTCGGCGCCGAGCGTCAGGCTGGATGTACCCGACACATTCGCTTCGACCGCCGGCTCGCGCACGATGACGGTGCCCTTGCCGGGATCGTCGTGGGCGACGTCGACGATCGCGCCGGCGAATACTTCGCCCACGCGCGGCGCCAGCACCGCCGCTTCGGCCAGGTTGAGCACGGCGCTTTCGTACTGGCCGGAGCGATGCCCGGACGCCTGCATGATGGCCGGCAGGCCCGGCAACGCTGCCAGCGCCCAGTCCGGCACCGGCTGTTTCGCGCACAGCGCCACGCAGACCTCGCCGGTATAACGATCGACCAGCCGGCGCAGCGGCGCGGTGGCGTGCGTGTACTGCGCGGCCAGCGCCGAGTGCTGCGACTGCGCTGGCAACGTTCCGTCGAACGCCGCATAACCGGCGCCGCGCAACACCGAGGTGCAGGCGGTCAGCATCGCCACATGCAGGTCGTTGGACGGATCCAGCGAGCGGATGAAACCGGGATAGTCCAGCCCATCCGGCCAAGCGATGCCGAGCGCTCGCGCGGTGACGTGCAAGCGCTGGATCGCGTGCGGATCGGGTGGCGGCAAGGTGCGCAGCAGGCCGACCTTCGCCTGCACCATCAGGTGCGCCGCGGCCATCCCGGTCAGCAGCGAGATCTGCTCGTTCCAGTCCTCGATCGGCAGGCGCGCGCGAAACGCCAATTTCCAGCGGCCATCGACGACGCTGACTTCCTGCTCCGGCAGCGGCAGGCTGACGCCGCCGCGGGCGAACTCGCGCTGCCGGCGCAACTCGCCGATCTCGCGCAAGATCGCCCACATCGGGTCGGCCGTGCCCGCGTCGATGCGTTGCTGCACGCCGGCGTAGTCGAGGCGGGCGCGGCTGCTGACCTTCGCGCGCCGCACGTCGACGGCGATGCCTTCGCCGGTCCGATCCAGGTCTAGCGTCCACAACAGCGCCGGCCGCAACTGGCCGGGCAGCAACGAGGCAGCACCTTCGGACAACACCTTCGGGTGCAGCGGGATCTTCGCGTCCGCGCCGTACAGCGTCTCGCCACGCCGGTTCGCTTCCAGATCGACCGGGTCGCCGGCGCTGACGAAGGCGGCGACGTCGGCAATCGCGTAGTACACCCGGTAGCCGCCGTCGATGCGCTCGACATGCATCGCCTGGTCCAGGTCCATCGAGCCGGGCGGGTCGATGGTCACCAGGGCGATGTCGCTGCGATCCAGTTCCGGCAGCCGCGGGTTCGCGGCCGCCTGCGCCGCGGCGGCCTCGACTTCCGGCGGGAACGCCGACGGCAGCTTCA
>DATJDY010000218.1:0-7073 GCA_035497155.1 Luteimonas sp. | reverse complement strand
GCCTGTCAAGACTCGCGGCAATCCGGCCGCGGCAGCGCCGCGTCGCGCGTCACGCAAAAGCGGAAGCCGGGCAGACCGGTGAACTCGCGTTCGCCGCCGCGCGCCAGCGCGAAGCGCGCGAGCGGCTTGTCGACGCAGGCGTCGCTGTCGCAGGCCTCGCGGAACACGGTGTACCAGCACTTCCCGCTGCTGCTCTCCACGCACTTGAAGCTCGCGCGGCCGTCCTTCGCCCAGGCCTTGCTGTAGAGCGTGTCGCCGTGGTCGCCGGTGATGCGGTTGCTCCAGGTGGTGCCGCCGAACTGGACCCCCAACAGCGACAGGGCGAACGCGACGATGGCGGCGAGCTTGGCGATCATGGTGATTCCCTCCTGTGCGCGCAGGCGCGCGGCACGTTGCGGTGGTTACATGTTCCGGAACAGCGCCATGAACGGCTGGCTGACGGTGAGCGTCTCCGGCCGGTTGCGCAGGCGCAGGATGCCGCGGCCGGTTTCGTCGCGGGCAACGGAAGCGACGGCGCGCAGGTTGACGATGGTCGAGCGATGGACCTGCTTGAACACGCACGGATCCAGGCGCTCCAGCAGCTCGCGGATCGGCGTGCGCAGCAGCGCCTCGCCCTCGGCGGTGACCACCGAGGTGTACTTGTCGCTGGCGCGGAAATAGGCGACGTCGTCGACGAGCACCAGGCGCGTCTCGCGGCCGGCGCTCGCGGTGAGCCAGGTGAGCGGGTCGCGCGCGTCGTCGCGCCGTTGCGCGAGCGTCGGGCCGAGTCGCTCCACCAGCGCGGCCATCGCGGCGGCATCGGCTTCGCCGCGCGCCTGCAGGCGCTGCACGGTCGCCGCCAGGCGCTCGGGAACGATCGGCTTGAGCAGGTAATCGACCACGCCGTGCTCGAACGCATCGATCGCGTACTGGTCGTAGGCGGTGGTGAACACGATGTGGGTGCGCGGGCTGGCTTCGGCGGCGGCGGCGGCGACTTCCAGTCCCGTGAGGCCGGGCATGCGGATGTCGAGGAAGGCGACGTCGGGCTGGTGCTCGGCGATCGCTTCGAGCGCGGAGGCGCCGTCGTCGCAGGCGGCGAGCAGTTCGAGCCCGGGCCAGGTTTCGGCGAGCTGTGCGACCAGTGCGTCGCGCAGCAGCGTTTCGTCCTCGGCGACGATCGCGGTCCAGCTGCGTTCGGGCCGGCCTTGATCGGCAGGGTTGCGCTCAACCATGGCGCGCGCCTCCCGCGAATGCGGCACCCGCGGCACCCGCGGGGCCGACGGCGGGGACGATGATCGTCGCCGCCACGCCATTCGGGAAGTTGCCGGCGACCGCGAGGGACGCGTTGCCGCCATACAGCAGCTGCAGGCGCTCGCGCACGTTGCGCAGGCCGATGCCCGTGCCGCTGGTCTTGCCGGCGTTCGCGCCGGTGAAGCCTTCGCCGTCGTCGGCGACCGTGATCGCCACGCTCGCGTCGCCATCGTTGCGGCGCGCGCGGATCCATACCGTGCCGCCACCGCTGCGCGGCTCGAGGCCGTGCTTGATCGCGTTCTCCACCAGCGTCTGCAGCATCATCGGCGGCAGCGGCGTCGGCAGCAGTTCATCCGGCACGTCCAGCTGCACGTCGAGGCGCGGCCCCATGCGGATCTTCAGGATCTCGAGGTAGGCCAGCGCGCGCTCGAGTTCCTCGCCCAGGGTCGACGGATCCTCCTGCGAGCGCGGCAGCGAATGGCGCAGGTACTGGATGAGGTGGCCGAGCATCTCGTCGGCACGCTGCGGGTCCTGGCGCGTCAGCAACTGCGCGCTGGCCAGCGTGTTGTAGAGGAAGTGCGGCTCGACCTGCGCATGCAGCAGGCTCAGCTTCGCCTGCGTGAGTTCCTTCTCGGTGACGGTCTGCGCGGCGGCGGCCTGTTCCTGGCGGCGGCGCTGGGCGACGCGGCGGGTGATGGCACGCGCGATGGCTTCCGCGTTCTCGAGGTTGGTGCCGTCGTCGACGCGGAACAGGTCGGTCCACGCCGGGCTTTCCGGTTCGCAGATCAGGGTCACGCTGCCGGTGTCGTGGTTGGGCGTGACCGTCGCCAGCAGCTGGTTGCGCGGCGTGCCGAACCATTCCAGCGGATTCCAGCGGCCGAGCGCGTAGTTGCCGTACGGATTCGGCCGCGCGACCTTCGCGCTGATCTGCAGGCTGTCGCGCGCGCTGTGCACCTGCTCGACGTTGGGCAGTTCGCGGATCGCGGCGTCGAGCAGGTCGAAGGCCTCGCCGGCCTCGAACGGGATCTCGATCTGCCGGCGCTGGCGGTTGGCGAGCGAGTTGCCGTCGATGCGTCCGGCGATCAGGCGCACGCGGTTGATGTGCGAGAACACGCCGCTGACCACCAGCGCCGCGGTGATGCCGCAGGCCAGGATGATCGGCAGTTCGAGTTGCCCGATGAAGGGCAGCGAGGACCAGCATGCGGCCGCGAGCAGCAACAGCAGCGCCCAGGCGGCGAGGAGGCGGAGGAGGAAGAAGGCGCTGCGGATCACGTGGGCGGCCGGGTTGTCGGGATTGCGGGCAAGGATAGCCACTGCCCGCTGGGCCGCCAGCGGCCCGCGACGGAAGCCGATCCGGGCCGATGGAACCCGGATTCACGATGCTGAAAGTACGCCAACGGCACTCCTGCAGGTTGTTCGCGGCCGCCTTGAATCGCCCTGCGGCCTCCCTACCTATGCGGCATCGGCGGCCACCGTCCGCCACTTCGACCCGATGGGAGGAACGCATGAACAAGCTGACCCGTTACGCCCAGCTGCCCGGCCAGGCGCAGGACCCGATGCGCCAGCTCTTCGACCGGCTGTTCGAGGGCACCCTGTTCCCGGCCGGCAACGACGAATCGTCGGTCGTCACCAGCCAGTGGATGCCGCTGGTGGACATCCGCGAAGAGGGCGACCGCTTCGTGCTGTACGCGGACATCCCCGGCGTGGAGCCGCAGGACATCGAAGTCCAGATGGACAAGGGCCTGCTGACCATCAAGGGCGAGCGCCACGCCGAATCCACTTCGGAGTCCGAGCGCTATTCGCGCGTCGAACGCGTGCACGGCAGCTTCCACCGCCGGTTCGCGCTGCCGGACAGCGCCGATCCCGAGGGCATCACCGCCTCCGGCAGCAACGGCGTGCTGCGGATCGTGATCCCGAAGCGCCCGGAGACCACGCCGCGCCGCATCCAGGTCGGCAACACCCTCAATTCCTGAGCGGACCCGTCAAGGGGGGGCCGCCGCAGTCGCGGCGGCCTTTTTTCCGGGCGCGGTCAGCCCCATCCTGCGGGGGTGCCCATCGAAAGGAGCCCCGCATGGCCAGCGCCAGCTACCGCAAGGATCCCGACGCGATCGCCCGGCTCACCCCGGAGCAGTACCGCGTCACCCAGCAAAGCGCCACCGAGCGACCCGGCACCGGCGAGCTGCTGCACGAGAAGCGCGCCGGCATTTACGTCGACATCGTCTCCGGCGAGCCGCTGTTCGCTTCGTCCGACAAGTTCGAGTCGGGTTGCGGCTGGCCCAGCTTCACGAAGCCGATCGAGCCGGCGCACGTGCAGGAGCTGCGTGACGCGACCCACGGCATGATCCGCACCGAAGTGCGCTCGAAGCACGGCGACAGCCATCTCGGCCACGTGTTCGAGGATGGGCCGCGCGATCGCGGCGGCTTGCGCTACTGCATCAACTCCGCATCGCTGCGCTTCATCCCGCGCGAACGGATGGAAGTGGAAGGTTACGGCGATTACATCGGCCAGGTGGAGGACATCGCATGAGCATGGGCACGGGCACGAACACGACGGCCGGTGGAACCGAGCGCGCGATCCTCGCCGGCGGCTGCTTCTGGGGCGTGCAGGACCTGCTGCGCAAGATGCCAGGCGTCGTATCCACGCGCGTGGGCTACAGCGGCGGCGACGTGCCGAACGCCACCTATCGCAACCACGGCACGCACGCCGAGGCAGTGGAAATCGTGTTCGATCCGGCGCAGCTGTCTTACCGCGACCTGCTCGAGTTCTTCTTCCAGATCCACGACCCGAGCACCGCCAATCGACAGGGCAACGACGTCGGCAGTTCGTACCGGTCCGCGATCTATTACACGACGCCGGAGCAGCGCGAAACGGCGTTGGAAACCATCGTCGACGTCGAGGCCTCCGGCCTGTGGCCGGGCAAGGTCGTCACCGAAGTCGCGCCCGCCGGCGATTTCTGGGAAGCCGAACCCGAGCACCAGGACTACCTGCAGCGCTATCCCACCGGCTACACCTGCCACTTCGTGCGGCCTGGCTGGAAGCTGCCGAAACGCGCCGCGGGCTGACGCGCCCGCGGCACGGGTCGCACCGCGACGGCGGCGATCAGGGGGTGGCCGCGCCCGGAATCACGCCATCGCGGTCGCGCCAGCGCAGCCATGCGGTCTGCAGCACCAGCACGATCGCGACCACGAGCGCGACCCAGGCCGCGACCGACGCGCCCGGCAGGTCCCAGCCCGACTGCTTCACGTACACCGCGACCAGGCCCCACGCCGCCGCGCCCGCGTAGTCGACGTTGCCGCGCATGCGCGCGTTCATCGCCAGCAGCAGCACCGCGGCCAGCGCGAACAGCACGAGGCTCCACGCGAGCATGTCGCCGGCCGGGAACAGCCGGTAGGCCACGATGACCTGCGCGAGGTTCAGGAACGCGGCGACCGATAGCCAGCCCGCATGCAGCGAGAGCGGCGCCCATGCCCACAGCCATTGCCTGCGCAGCGGCAGCGTGTCGCGCGTCAGCACCAGCGCGCTGCGCAGCAGGCAGGCGAGCGCGGCGAAGATCACCAGCAGGCAAAGCCAGAACAGGCCGCGCGAGAACAAGGGCATCCACGCTGCGGTCAGGATGAAGCCGGCGATCGTCCAGGGCGCGATCGCATCGAGCGTGGCGTCGCGGCGTCGCGCGCCCGTGGCCTGCCAGAAGCCATGGATCACGTCGAACAGGAAGATCAGACCCCAGATCGCGAAGGCGTAGCCCGCCGCGAGCAGCAGCGTCGGGTATTCCGCGCTCACCGCGGCATTGGTCGGGCCGAACGTGCCGCGCTGCGAGAACCACGCGACGGTCGGCATCAGCAGGGCGGTCAGCAGGACGAACAGGCGCATGGCGGTCTCCGGCAAGGGTGGTGCGCGGGCGAAGGTCGCAGCGGCTGCGTGATCGCCGTGTCCACGCGTGGAAGCTTGCCCGGCGGCGCGGCGATGTGCCAGCTAAGATGGCGGGCCCCGCCGAGACCTCCCCGATGCCCCGCCAGTCCGTGACCCGCGGCGCGCTCGCCGCGCTCGCCCTGCTCAGCCTGATCTGGAGCTACAACTGGGTCGTGATGAAGCAGGCGCTCGCCTGGACGGGCCCGTTCGAATTCGCGGCGTGGCGCGCGGGCCTCGGCACGCTGATGCTGTTCGCGCTGCTGCGCTGGCGCGGCCAGTCGCTCGCGCCGCCGCGCTGGAAGCCGCTGCTGCTGGTGGCGATCGCGCAGACGCTCGGCTTCCAGGCGCTCGTGCAGTGGGCGCTTGTCGACGGTGGCGCGGGCCGCACCGCGCTGCTCGCGTACACGATGCCGTTCTGGGTGGTGCTGCTCGCGTGGTGGCTGCTGCGCGATCGTCCCTCGCGCTGGCAGTGGGCGAGCCTGGCGCTCGCGTTCGCGGGCCTGCTGTTCCTGCTGGAGCCCTGGAAGGGCATGGGCGGCTCGCAGAGCACGCTGCTCGCGATCGGCGGCGGCCTGTGCTGGGCGGTGGGCGTGGTGCTGAGCAAGCGCATGTTCCAGCGCGGCGAAGCCGGCGTGCTGCAGCTCACGGCCTGGCAGATGGCGATCGGCACGGTCGGCCTGGTGCTCGTCGCGATGGCGGTGGACGAACCGCCGATGCAATGGAATTCGGGGCTCGTGCTCGCGCTCGCCTACAACGGCGTGCTCGCGTCGGGCCTCGCGTGGCTGCTGTGGGGCTGGCTCGTCGATACGCTGCCGGCGCAGGTGGCGGGCGTGTCGAGCCTGGTGATCCCGATCCTCGGCGTGCTGTTCGCCTGGTGGGTGCTGCACGAAGCGCCCGACGCGGCCGAGTGGGCCGGCATCGCGCTGCTGGTCGGTGCGCTCGCCGTCGTCGGGCGGCGGCCCTCCCTCAGCCCGCGTTGAGCGGCGTCATCAGCTGCAGCGCCGGCTTGAGCGGGAAGATCCCGCTGCCGGGAAGCGCGTCGCTGCCCGCATCGGCGAGGGCCTGCTCTTCGTCCGTCGCCCACGGCACCGGGCGGCGTGGACCGGGGACGTAGCTTTCCCATTGGCCCGGCGCAGGGGACTTCCCCCTGGCTGGCGTGTAGGTGACGGGGATGCGCACGCTCCAGTAGGGCGCGCCCGCTTCGGGGCCAGCGGTCGGCGTCACGAACGTCCAGTGCTTCAGCCCGGCGAGCGCACCGGCCTCGAAGTCGCGGCGCCAGCGCGCCATCGCCTTCGGCGTGCCCAACTGGTCGAGGTTCGTCTGTTCCGCGATGGCATCCTCGACACGGCCGTCGCGCCCGATCCTGAGGACGACCAGGACCTGGGCGCCGATGCGCGCGATCATCTCGTCCTTCGGATATTTCGGCGGGGCCATGCTGCGCACGTCGACCGCGACTTGCGTGCCCGGCGCGGTGTCCTCGTCCGCGCCGAACGCCGCACTGGTCACGACGATGCGGAACTGGTCGTTGCCGATCGGATCGGCCCGCAGGCGCAGGTACATCGCCGACCGCGCCGGGCGCGGCTCGCCATCCACCAGCACCGGGCGGAACGTCCACTGCGGCACGATGCGATCGAGCATGTCGCGCACCGCGCCGCTGTAAGCCTCGGGGTGCTCGAGCGTGTAGCGCTGCACCTTGCCTTGGGTGTCGATCTCGATGGAACCCTTCACCGCCAGCGTGTTGACGGCCTGGTCGAGCACGCGGGCCGCCGGGGTGCGCGCGATGGACGGGGCGCTGGCGGCGAGCAGCACCAGGCAGATCAGGAACGGCCGCATTCGCATGGCGGTCACTCCGGGTTGAGTGCGGTCAGCAGCTGCACCGGCTGCTCCACCGGGAAAAGACGGCCGCCAGGCAAGGTGTCGACGCCAGTGTCAG
>DATJDY010000217.1:0-3154 GCA_035497155.1 Luteimonas sp. | reverse complement strand
CGCAGATCGGCGCGATGTACAAGGGCGATCGTTCGCGCAAGGAAACGCTGGTGGAATTCGGTTTCCGGCTGCCGTCGGCGCTGGACAACCGGCCGCTCAGGTTCGAGGAATGGGAAGGCCGCGCCCCGCGTGCGATCTTCGTCTCCGCGACGCCAGGGCCGTACGAACTGCGCATGTCCGAAGGCGAAGTCACCGAACTCCTGGTGCGCCCCACCGGCCTGGTCGATCCGCCCGTCGAGATCCGCCCCGTCGGGACCCAGGTCGACGACGTGCTCGGCGAGATCCACCTGCGCGTCGCGATGGGCGATCGCGTGCTGGTCACCACGCTGACCAAGCGCATGGCCGAGAACCTCACCGAATACCTCGCCGAGCACGACGTGAAGGTGCGCTACCTGCATTCCGACGTCGACACGGTCGAGCGCGTGGAGATCATCCGCGACCTCCGCCTGGGCAAGTTCGACGTCCTCGTCGGCATCAACCTGCTGCGCGAAGGCCTGGACATGCCCGAGGTGTCGCTGGTCGCGATCCTCGACGCGGACAAGGAAGGCTTCCTGCGCTCGACGGGCTCGCTGATCCAGACCATCGGCCGCGCCGCGCGCAACCTGCGCGGCAAGGCGATCCTGTACGCCGACCGCATCACCAACTCGATGCAGCGCGCGATCGAGGAAACCGACCGTCGCCGCCAGAAGCAGGTCGAATACAACGCCGAGCACGGCATCACCCCGCAGAGCGTGCAGCGCGCGGTCATGGACGTCATGGAAGGCGCGCGCGCCGAGCCGGGCGTGGTCAAGGTCGGCAAGGGTCGAGGCCGGCGGGTGGCCGAAGTGGCCGAGGACTACGCGCTGCTCAGCCCGTCCCAGGCGGCCGCGCGGGCGAAGGAGCTGGAGCAGAAGATGCACCAGCATGCCCGCGACCTCGAGTTCGAGGAGGCCGCCCGCGCCCGGGACGAGTTGCGCCGGTTGAAGGAAGCCCGCCTGGCAAGCTAGAATTCGCGCCCCCGTGCGGCCCATCCTGATTGGGACGTGCCGGCGGGCCCCCGGGCGGTTAGCTCAGCGGTAGAGCACTACCTTGACATGGTAGGGGTCACAGGTTCGAACCCTGTACCGCCCACCACCTGCAGCCGATGGCGGCGCAGGTGTTCGTAAGCCGGGCGGCAGGCATCCGCCACCCGCGCCGGTTCGCCCGACAAGGGCGCCACTTCTTCCTTCGGCCGCGGCGGATCGAATCCCGTCGACTGCCAGACGTGCTCGTACCAGTACGGCGCCCAGACGCCGTCGCTGTCGCGCGGCCCGGCGGGCCAGTGGAGCATCGACGGCTCGAAGCCGATCCCCAGCCAGTCGCACAGCGCACGCAGGTGCGCTTCGGGCGCGCGCAGGAAGTCGCCCGCATCGATCACGGGTGGCGCGACGCCGTCGCGCTGGCAGGTTTCGTCGAACAGCCGTGCCTGCTGCAACAGGCCGATGTCGGTGGGCGTCACCTCGGCGCGCGACTTGATGTACGACGCGACCACTTCGTCGGGATCGCGGACCAGGAAGATGTTGCGCAGCCCGGCGATCCAGCCGGTGTCCATGCCGGGCAGCAGGTGGTGGCCCATGTGCTTCTGGTACCAGACCGCGCTGTTGCCGGGCGCAGCGCCCAGCAGGTCGCCGACGACGCGCCGCCAGTCGGTGTCACCGGCGGCGATCACCTCGTCGCGGCCTGGATGCTCGAGTCCCGTCATCGCCAGGTAGGCCGCGTACAGCGGCTCGTCGCTCACGGCGCAATCGCTGCGGTTCTCCCAGGCGCGCATCATCGCGGTCGAGATGTTGCGCGGGCCGCTCCACATCGCGACGCGCACGGTCATGCGAGCCGCTGCCCCGCGCGGAACGCGACGTCGCGCGCGACCAGTTCGCGGTACAGCGCCTGCAACCGCTGCACCATCGGCCCGGGCAGCGCCGCATCGCCCGCGCCGATCGTGCGGCCGTCCACGGAACGCACCGGTACCACGCCCGCGAACGTGCCGGTGCAGAACGCTTCGTCCGCGCCATACACCTGGCTGAGGCTGAAATTCTTCTCGAATGCGGGAATGCCTGCTTCGCGGCACACGCGCAGCACGTTGCCGCGCGTGATCCCGCCGAGGCAGTAGTCGCCGGTCGACGTCCACACCTCGCCCTTGCGCACGATGAAGAAATGCGTCGAGTTGCAGGTGGCGACGAAGCCGTGCGGATCGAGCATCAACGCCTCGTCCGCGCCGGCCTCGATCGCCTGGATGCATGCGGTGATGCAGTTGAGCTTGCTGTGGCTGTTGAGCTTCGGGTCCTGCACGTCCGGATAGCCGCGGCGCACGTGCACGGTGAACAGGCGCAGCCCGGCCGACACCGTCTCCGGCTTGGGCAGCTTGAACTCCGGGATGATCACGATCGTCGCCGGGCCGGCCGCGGCGCGCGGGTCCTGATAGGGCGTGCGCTTGGGGCCGCGCGTGACCATCAGCCGCAGGTGGACGCCGTCCTCCATGCCGTTCGCCGCGAGCGTCTCGTACAGCGCGTGGACCAGCGCGGCGCGGTCGAGCCCGATGTCGAGGGCGATGGCCTTCGCGCCTTCGTACAGCCGGTCGAGGTGTTCGTCGAGGAACAGCGGATGCCCGCCGGCCACCCGCAAACCCTCCCAGACACCGTCGCCGAGGACGAAACCGCTGTCGAAGACGGAAACCATGGCTTCGGCGCGCGGCTTGAGCGCACCGTTCACCCAGATCAGGATCCGCTCGTTGCGCGGGTCGTCGTGGAAATCGTGGATGCTCTGCGACACGGAAGGCTCCCGGGCAATGTCGGCCCGAGTCTAGCGAAAACCACGCTCCGGACCCGCGCCCGCATTGACTTTTGGGCCTCCGGCCCCTAGCGTTTGCGCACGTGGAACTCCATCGAGGTGGCCCCGGGAAACCGCGGCCGAGCGTGTGACATGGACACTACCGCCCTCCATCGCTGACCCGTCCCCAGGCCGCACCCGCAGGCGCCCTTGGGGCGCCTTTCGTTTTTCTGCGACGTCGATCCCCAACGGTTCCCGCACATGATCGCCATTACCCTTCCCGACGGCTCGCGCCGCGAGTTCGACCATCCCGTCACCGTCGCCGACGTCGCCGCCTCCATCGGCGCCGGCCTGGCCAAGGCCGCGCTCGCGG
>DATJDY010000216.1:0-1756 GCA_035497155.1 Luteimonas sp. | reverse complement strand
GTGGCGAACGCGCGCTTGATCCCGGCCCAGCCCTTGTACGACGCCGGCGCCGCGGCAACTGCGCTCACAGGGCGTAGTCCACGGTGAACGGCGCATGGTCGGAGAAGCGCGGCGTCGGCGCGATCGAGCAGGCGCGCAGGCGCTCGCGCAGCGACGGCGTCACGAACTGGTAGTCGATCCGCCAGCCGACGTTGTTGGCGCGCGCCGCGCCGCGGTTGCTCCACCAGGTGTAATCCTGGCCGTCGGGATGCAGCGCGCGGTAGGCGTCGACCCAGCCGCCGGTGGCATCGTCACCGCACAGGCCGTTGAGCCATTCGCGTTCGGGCGGCAGGCAGCCGGAATTCTTCTGGTTGGATTTCCAGTTGCGGATGTCGAGCTCGCTGCGGACGATGTTCCAGTCGCCGCACAGCACGTAGTCGCGCCCGCTCGCGAGCCACTGCTCTAGGATCGGTCGCAGCCAGTCCATCACTTCGAACTTGAAGCCCTGGCGCAGTTCGCCCGACGAGCCCGACGGGATGTAGAACGACACCACGCTGAGGTTGCCGAAGCGCGCCTCGATGTAGCGCCCTTCCTCGTCGAACGCCTCCCAGCCGAGTGCGGTGCGGATCTCGTCGGGCTCGCGCTTCGCGTAGATGGCGACGCCGCTGTAGCCCTTCTTCGTGGTCGCGTCGCGGAACCAGGCCTTGTAGCCGGCCGGCAGGAACTCCTGTTTGAAGCCAGCCGGCCCCGCGAGCTGGTGCTCCTGCGCCTTGGTCTCCTGCACGCACAGGACATCCGCGTCCTGTTCGCCGAACCAGTCGAAGAAGCCCTTGGAGGCGGCCGAACGCAGGCCGTTGGCGTTGAAACTGATGATGCGCAAGCAGGCGATCCCTGGCGGCCGCGACCGGGTGAGCCTAACCCAAACGACGCGGCGGCGGCACGCGCTTGCGGCGCCCCGCGCGGCGCTGATGCACAATTCCACGAACCGGCTTTTGCCCATGTCTTCGCCCAGGCCCGCCATGCAGCCCCACCGCCGCCGCTTCCTCGAACTCGCGTTGCAGGCGCAGGCGCTGCGCTTCGGCGAATTCACGCTCAAGTCCGGGCGCGCCAGCCCGTACTTCTTCAACGCCGGCCGCTTCGATTCCGGCGCGGCGCTGGCGACGCTGGCCGGCTGCTACGCCGATGCCGTGGACGCGTCGGGCGTGGCGTTCGATTGCCTGTTCGGGCCGGCCTACAAGGGCATCCCGCTGGCCGCCGCGCTCGCCTGCGAGTACGCGCGTCGCGGCCGCGACCTGCCGATGGCCTACAACCGCAAGGAAGCCAAGGACCACGGCGAAGGCGGCATGCTGGTCGGCGCGCCGCTGGCGGGGCGCCGCGTGCTGGTCGTGGACGACGTGATCACCGCCGGCACCGCGATCCGCGAGGCACTCGCCGCCGTCGGTGGCGCGGGCGGTACCGTGGCCGCGGTGGCCATCGCGCTCGATCGCCAGGAAGCCGTGGCCGAAGGCGACCGACGCTCCGCCGCGCAGGCGCTGGCCGCCGATGCGGGCATCACCGTGGTCGCGATCGCAGGGCTGGGCGACCTGCTTGCGTTCGCCGGTGAAAGCGCGGACCTTGTGGCCGAACGCCAGCGCCTGCTCGATTACCGGGCCCGTTACGGGTGCGACGCGTGAGTTCCAGGCAATGACAAACAGGGGCTGCAGACGATGGGCATGACTTCGACGGGGACGTTTTCGACGGGGATGATCCGGACGGGCGCCGCCGCGGCGCTGCTGCT
>DATJDY010000215.1:0-12059 GCA_035497155.1 Luteimonas sp. | reverse complement strand
GCGCGGCTGGATGCTGGGCACGACCTCGCGCTTGCCGCCGCAGGCCAGCGTGCTGTGGTGCCAACCCGTCGACGGCGAATTCCATGCGCGCTTCAGCGCCCGCGCGCGGCGCTACCACTACCGGATCCTCAATCGCCCGGTACGACCGGCGCTGCAGCGCGAGTACCTGGCGTGGGAGCGGCGCCCGCTCGATGCCGATGCGATGCACCGTGCCGCGCAGGCGCTGCTCGGCGAACACGACTTCTCAGCGTTCCGCACCGTCCATTGCCAGGCGCCGCACGCACGGCGCGACATGCAACGCATCGATGTGCAGCGGGATGGCGACATCGTCGGGATCGAGTTGCAGGCGAACGCGTTCCTGCACCACATGGTCCGCAACATCGCCGGCAGCCTGCTGATGGTGGGACGTGGCGAGGCCCCCGGGGCCTGGATCGCGGAGCTGCTGGCCGGGCGTGATCGCACCGTGGCCGGCCCCACCGCGCCCGCCGGCGGCCTCGTATTCACGGGTCCGCTGTACCCCGCATGCTGGAATCTGCCCGGGGCGGTGAGCCTGCCCCCGGCCACCGGCGATGCCGGCAAGGAGCGAGGATGAGTGCGAACCACCTGCCTGCGGGCCAGCGCGTTTCGATCCAGGAGCGGCGCACGCTGTTCCGCACGCGGATCAAGTTCTGCGGCATGACGCGCTCGGGCGACGTGCGCCTGGCCAGCGAACTGGGCGTGGACGCCGTCGGCTTCGTGTTCGCCGCCGACAGCCCGCGCCGCGTGCACCCGCAGCAGGCGCGGATGATGCGCCAGGCGCTGGGCCCGCTCGTCGACGCGGTCGCGCTGTTCATGGACAACAGCATCGATGAAGTGCGCAAGGCGGTGCGACTGGTGCGACCGACACTGCTGCAGTTCCATGGCGACGAGGACGATGCGTTCTGCCGTAGCTTCGGCGTGCCCTACATCAAGGCCGTCGCGATGGGCGGCACGGCGCCGACCGCGGCGTCCCTGCGTGCGCGATACCCGGGCGCGGTGGGTTTCCTGTTCGATGCGAATGCGGCCGGCGCGCCGGGCGGAAGCGGGCACACGTTCGACTGGACGCGGCTTCCGTCCGACCTGCAGGCGCCGATCCTGTTGGCGGGTGGCCTCCATCCCGGCAACGTGTTCGAGGCCGTGACGTCCGTGCTGCCGTGGGGCGTCGACGTGTCCAGCGGCGTCGAGTCGTCGCCCGGCATCAAGGACGGCGAGAAGATGCGGCATTTCGTCGAGGCGGTGCGCCGGGCCGACTGCCACGTCGAGCACGTGGCCTGCTAGCGCCACGGGCCGCGCAACCCCGGCCCGGAGCGGGCGGACGGCGTTCCCATGGGCGTCGCCCGGCACGCGTTTTCCCCTACACTGGACCGCCCGATTGCCGGATGCCGGCGCGCCACGCCGTCCGATGAACCTGTCGTCCCCCACGCAACCCGCCGTCGATCCCGATGCGCTGCCCGATGCCGCGGGCCATTTCGGCCGCCACGGCGGCCGATTCGTCGCCGAAACGCTGGTCGAACCGCTGCGCGCGCTGGCCGCCGCCTACGACGCGGCACGCGTGGACCCCGCGTTCATCGCCGCGTTCGAGGACGACCTCGCGCACTACGTCGGCCGGCCCAGCCCGATCTATTTCGCGCGGCGCCTGAGCACGGAAGTCGGTGGCGCGCGCATCCTGCTCAAGCGCGAAGACCTGAACCACACCGGTGCGCACAAGATCAACAACACCATCGGCCAGGCGTTGCTCGCCAGCCGCATGGGCAAGACCCGCATCATCGCCGAGACCGGGGCGGGCCAGCACGGCGTGGCCACGGCAACCGTCGCTGCTCGCCTGGGGCTGGAGTGCGTCGTGTACATGGGCGCGACCGACATGGCGCGGCAGCGCCCGAACGTCGAGCGCATGCACATGCTCGGCGCAACGGTCGTGCCGGTGGACGCCGGTTCGGCGACCCTGAAGGACGCGCTCAACGAAGCGATGCGCGACTGGGTCGCGAACGTCGACGACACGTTCTACATCATCGGTACCGTCGCCGGTCCCGATCCCTATCCGCGCATGGTCCGCGACTTCAATGCGGTGGTCGGGCGCGAGGCGCGCGCACAGATGCTGGCCGAGCACGGCCGCCTGCCCGACGTGGTCGTCGCCTGCGTCGGCGGCGGCAGCAACGCCATCGGCATCTTCCACGCCTTCCTCGGCGACGCCGGCGTGCGCCTGGTCGGCGCCGAGGCCGCGGGCGAGGGCATCGCCAGCGGCCGGCACGCCGCGTCGCTGTCGGCCGGGCGCGTCGGCGTGCTGCACGGCAACCGCACCTACGTGCTGTGCGACGACGATGGCCAGGTGACGGAGACGCATTCGGTGTCCGCCGGCCTCGATTACCCGGGCGTCGGCCCGGAGCACGCATGGCTCAAGGACACGGCGCGCGCGGAATACGTGGGCGTCACCGACGATGAGGCGCTCGCCGCGTTCCATCGCCTCACGCGCACCGAAGGCATCCTGCCCGCGCTCGAATCCAGCCACGCGCTCGCGCATGCGATCGGCCTCGCCGCGGGCATGCCGCGCGACGCGATCGTGCTGTGCAACCTGTCCGGTCGCGGCGACAAGGACCTGCACACCGTCGCGGCGCGCCGCGGCCCTTCACATCCTTCCCGATAGAGGCACGAGATGAGCGAAAACAACGAACCGGCGCACCAGGGGCAGACGCCCGAGGTCGACCCTGCCTTCTATGCCAACATCAACGAGTTCCTCGAACTCGCGCATCGGCAGGTGGGCAGTCATGGCGCGAAGCGGACGAGCCTGGTCGCGCTGTATGGCGCCGCGCGTTTCAATGCCCTGGTGTACCTGGAAACCGCGAAGGGCGAAGCCGGCGCGCAGCGCACGGCGTTCCTCGACTACATGACCGACCTGTACCGGCGCGTGCTCAACGAGCATCTCGACAATCTCGGCGCCCAGTACGGCATCGACGTGGGCGAATCGGAACTGGCCGAGGAGTACAAGGCCAACGGCTACGTTCCCGGCAAGGGCTTCCCGGGGGACCAGGGCGCCTGATGTCGCGATTGCAGGCCCGCTTCGACGCGTTGCGCGCCGTGGGCCGCAAGGCGCTGGTGCCGTTCGTCACCGCCGGCGATCCGTCGGTGGACGCGACCGTGCCGGTGCTCCACGCACTGGTCGCGGCCGGCGCCGACGTGCTCGAGGTCGGGATTCCATTCTCCGATCCGATGGCCGACGGGCCGGTGATCCAGCGCAGTTCCGAGCGCGCGCTCGCGCGCGGCGTCGGCCTGCGCCGGGTGCTGGATTTCGTGCGCGAATTCCGCGGCACGGACGACGCCACGCCGATCGTGCTGATGGGCTACCTGAATCCGGTCGAGGTGCGCGGCGCGGAGGCGTTCGCGCGCGAAGCGGTCGCCGCCGGCGTCGACGGCGTCCTGCTGGTCGACCTGCCGATGGAAGAGGCGGGCGCGCATCGCGCGATCTTCGACGCCGCGGGGCTGGCCCTGGTGCCACTGGCTTCCCCGACGACCTCGCCGGAGCGCATGGCAACGGCGCTCGAGCATGCGCGCGGCTATCTCTACTACGTGAACCTGGCCGGGGTGACCGGTGCGGCCGTGCTCGACACCGCGGCGGTCGGCCGCCGGCTCGACACGCTGCGCGAAAGCGCCCGCGTGCCGGTGATGGCCGGCTTCGGCATCCGCGATGCCGCCGACGCGGCCGCCGTGGGCGCGCATGCCGACGGTATCGTGGTCGGCAGCGCCCTGGTGGCCGCCCTGGCCGGGGCGGACGACGTCGCGGGGGCCACGGCCCGCGCCCGCGCATTCCTCGCCCCGCTGCGGGCCGCGCTCGACGCCGCCTGAAGCCGCCGTCGTGGCGGCCCCGGCGCCGCGCGGATTACACTGGACAGTCTCCGCACCACGAACGTGAACGCAACCGCATGAGCTGGCTCAAGAAACTGATGCCCGCGAGCATCCGCACCGAGCCGGCCACCGGCCGCAAGCGCAGCGTGCCCGAGGGACTCTGGGAAAAGTGCGACAAGTGCGGCACGGTCCTGTACCGGCCCGAGCTCGAGGAGAACCTCGAGGTCTGCCCGAAGTGCGGGCACCACATGCCGATCCGCGCGCGGGCGCGCCTGGCCGCGTTCCTGGACGCCGGCGGCACGCGCGAACTCGGCGCCGCGCTCGGCCCGACCGACGTGCTGAAGTTCAAGGACCAGAAGAAGTACTCCGATCGCATCAAGGCGGCGCAGAAGTCCAGCGGCGAGCGCGACGCGCTGGTCGCGCTGGAAGGCAAGTTGGCCGGACGACCGATTGTCGCCTGCGCGTTCGACTTCGCGTTCATGGGCGGCTCGATGGGTTCGGTGGTGGGCGAGCGCTTCGCGCTGGCCGCCGAGCGCGCGCTGGAAATCGGCGCGCCGCTGGTGTGCTTCTCCGCGACCGGCGGCGCGCGCATGCAGGAAAGCCTGTTCTCGCTGATGCAGATGGCCAAGACCTCGGCCGCGCTCGGCCGGCTGCGCGCGGCGGGCCTGCCGTACATCTCGGTGATGACGCATCCCACCACGGGCGGCGTGTCCGCCTCGCTGGCGATGCTGGGCGACATCAACATGGCCGAACCCGAGGCACTGATCGGCTTCGCCGGCCCGCGCGTGATCGAGCAGACCGTGCGCGAGACGCTGCCGGAAGGCTTCCAGCGCTCGGAGTTCCTGGTCGAGCACGGTGCGATCGACCAGATCTGCGACCGGCGCGAGCTGCGCGAGCGCATCGCGCACCTGCTCGCGATGCTGATGCGCCAGCCCTCCCCGGAGGAAGCGCTGGGAACCGCATCGTGAGCAGCCGCAAGTACTTCGGTACCGACGGCATCCGCGGCCGCGTCGGCGAGGGCCCGATCTCGGCCGACTTCGTGCTGCGCCTGGGCAACGCCTACGGCTACGCCCTGGCGCGCAACGCCTGGCGCAAGCCGGTGGTGATCATCGGCAAGGACACCCGCATTTCGAACTACATGTTCGAGGCCGCGCTGGAAGCGGGCCTGGTGGCGGCTGGCGTCGACGTGCAGCTGATGGGCCCGATGCCGACGCCCGCGGTGGCCCACCTCACGCGTTCGATGCGCGCCGACGGCGGCATCGTCATCTCGGCCTCGCACAACCCGCACTACGACAACGGCATCAAGTTCTTCTCGGCACACGGCGAGAAACTCGACGACGCCACCGAGCTCGCCATCGAGGCGGCGCTCGATCATCCCTTCCGCACGGTCCCGTCCGAAGAACTCGGCAAGGCCGTGCGCACCCGCGACGCGATCGGCCGCTACGTCGAGCACTGCAAGAACTCGGTGCCGCGCGGCTTCGACCTCGCCGGCATGCGCATCGTGGTCGACTGCGCCAACGGCGCGACCTACCAGCTCGGCCCGCTGGTGTTGCGCGAACTGGGCGCGCGGGTCGAGGCGATCGGCATCGACCCGAACGGCACCAACATCAACGACGGCGTGGGCTCGACCCACCCGGAACACCTGGCCGAACGCGTGCGCGCCAGCGGCGCGGACCTCGGCATCGCCTTCGACGGCGACGGCGACCGCGTGCTGTTCGTGGACCGCGATGGCGGCATCCGCGACGGCGACGACCTGATCTGGCTGCTGGCCAGCGACTGGCAGGCGAGCGGGCGGCTACGCGGTCCGGTCATCGGCACGCTGATGAGCAACTTCGGCCTCGAGCGCGCGCTCGGCGAGCGCGGCATCGGTTTCGTCCGCGCCAAGGTCGGCGACCGCTACGTCCACCAGGGCCTGCTGCAACACGATGGCGTGCTCGGGGGCGAAGCCTCCGGCCACCTGCTGTGCCTGGACCGCGCGAACACCGGCGACGGCATCGTCAGCGCGCTGCAGGTGCTCGAGGTGCTGCATCGCACCGGCAAGCCGCTGCACGAGGCGCTCGCGGGCATGCAACGCGTCCCGCAGAAGACGGTGAACGTGCGCTACGCCGCGGGCCGCAAGCCGGCCGAGGCCGCGCCGGTGCTCGAAGCCCTGGCCGCCGCGCAACGCGCGGTCGAAGGCCGCGGCCGCGCCTTCCTGCGACCCTCCGGCACGGAGCCGGTGGTGCGCGTGACCGTCGAGGCCGACGACGCCTCGCTGGTGCAATCCACACTGGACGCGCTCGCCGGAGCGGTGCGCGCGGCCGCCGAATCCTGAGCGACACGCATGGGCAGCAGCACGATGAGCACCGCCATTCCCACCCTCGACATCCGCCGTTTCACCGCGCCGACCAGCGCCGCCGACCGCGAGGCCTTCGTCGCCGAGCTGGGCGCGGCCTACCGCGAGTGGGGCTTCGCCGGCATCCGCAACCACGGCATCCCGCAGTCGCGGATCGATGGCGCGTACGAGGCCTTCAAGCGCTTCTTCGCGCTGCCGGACGAAACCAAGCGCAAGTACCACGTCGCCGGCGGCGGCGGCGCGCGCGGCTACACGCCGTTCATGGTGGAGACCGCGAAGGATTCGCGCTATCCCGACCTCAAGGAGTTCTGGCACGTCGGTCGCGAGATCCCGCACGACTCGAAGTACGCCGCCGACATGCCGCCGAACCTGTGGCCTGCGGAAGTGCCGGAGCTGCGCGAACAAGGCTACGGCCTGTATTCGGCGCTGGATGCGCTCGGCTCGCAGGTGCTCGCCGCGCTCGCGCTGCACATCGGCCTGCCGGAGGACTGGTTCGCGGACAAGACCGAGCTCGGCAATTCGATCCTGCGCCCGATCCACTATCCGCCGATCACCACGCCCGACGTGCCGAACGTGCGCGCCGGCGCGCACGAGGACATCAACCTGATCACGCTGCTGGTGGGCGCGAGCGCCGCCGGCCTGGAAGTCCTGTCGCGCAAGGGCGAGTGGGTGCCGTTCACCGCGGACGCGGACACCATCGTGGTCAACATCGGCGACATGCTGCAGCGCTACACCAACCACGTGTATCCGTCGACGACGCACCGGGTCGTGAACCCGCCTGGAGAGGCAGCGCGGCAGCCGCGCTATTCGACGCCGTTCTTCCTGCATCCGAACCCGGATTTCCTGATCGACGTGCTGCCGTCGTGCGTCACGGCCGACAATCCGAGTCGCTATCCCGAGCCGATCACGGCGCAGGGGTATCTCGAAGAGCGCCTGCGCGAAATCAAGCTGAAGTAGCCGCATGCCTGGCTTCGGGGCTGGGCGACGTGAATGCGTGTGTGTGGTCCGCCGCGTCGACGAGTCGTCCAGGACTCACTCCGCGGGCGCGGGCCATCCATGGCCCGCTCGGCCCACACACACGCACTCGCGTCGCCACCCCAAGCGCGTCCCCCGTCTTCGGGTGGAAGAGCTAAAGCGAAGAGCGCATTCCGGGCTCGTGAGACTACCCGTGCCCTGAAGGACTCAGAACGTTCCCGGAACCGCTTTTTGCTCTTCCCCGAAGCCGTGGAAATCGTCGTGCGGGCGGCGGCGGAAACGCGAGAGCGCTTTCGGGGGCGTCGAAAACATGGATGTTTTCGAAGAGGCTCCATGGATGGATTCACGCCGTCCCCCGAAAGCGCTCTCGCGTTTCCACCGCCCAGTCCGAAGACGAATGCCTCAGGCGGCCATCCAGAAGAAGACGGCCGCCATGCGCTTGTCGGCGAGGGTGCTGCCGCAATAGGCGGTGGCGCTGTGGATCAGGTTGGCTCGGTAGAGCAACAGCCGGTTGTAGCGGTGGTCGATGCGCAGGTCTTCCGCGAACGACCCGACCGCGATGAAGCGCGCGCCCAGCGCCTCGACCAGGTTCACGTGGGGCGGCATCACGATGTTGCCGCCCATGCGGCCGTCGGCGCCGCGCTGGCGGTAGAAGCTGGTGCCGCAATGCGCCGGCGCAGCCGGATTCAGGTACAGCACCGCGGCGTAGCGGCATAGCGCGCGCGAATCGGTGTGCGGCTTCGGCCCGGATTCGTCGACGCCGACGACCTGCACGCAGTTGTGGTTGAGGTGGCCGCCATCGGGGGCAGCCTGTACCCACAGGCGCTTGCTGCCGGTGGCGGCGAGCACGCGCGCTTCCACCGCGGCGAGTTCGTCCGGCAACAGCGCGGGAATGGCGCGCATGCCGGGCCAGGTTTCCTGCCTGTACGGATAGCCTTCGGCCCAGTCGGTGCGGGCGAGGCAGCGGGCGCGGACGCCGTCGGGATCCGCGAGGATGTCGTCGAATACCCAGTAATCGCGGCCTTCGGTGGGCTTGCGATAGGGCAGCTGCTTCGGGGCGGACGCGGGCGCGGGCATCAGTCGGCGTCGCGGAAGTCGCGGCTGCGGCTTTCGAGCAGCGCGCGCGCCAGGCGCTCGGGCAGGTACTTCGACAGGCCCGCCAGCATCCGGTTGGTGGCGCCGGGCACGCAGCGCGCGTCGCCGCGTTCGACCGCATCCACGCCGAGGCGCGCGACGCTGGCGGCGTCCATCCACAGCCAGCGCGGCAAGCGCGATACGCGTTCGCGCATGCCGTTGACATCGTGGAATTCGGTCCAGGTCATGCCGGGGCAGAGCACGGTCACGTGCACGCCGCGCGACGCGGTCTCGCGCGCGAGCGATTCGGAGAAGCGGACCACGAAGGCCTTCGACGCGCCGTAGAGCGTGTGGCCGGCGGAGGCGGGCACCAGGCCGGCGAGGGAAGCGACGTTGAGGATGCGGCCGTGGCCGGCGGCTTCCATCGGCGGCAACAGGCGATGGGTGAGTTCGATTACCGAACCGACCAGCACCTGCATGAAGTCGCGGTGCACCGGCCAGTCGGACGACAGGAAGCGTCCCGGCACGCCGTAGCCGGCGTTGTTGACGAGGCGCGACACGGCGATGCCGCGCGCGGCGAGTTCCGCCTGCAGTCGCGCGGGCGCGGCCGGATCGGCGAGGTCGGCGGCGATGCACTCGACGGCGACCTGCTTGCGGAGTTCTGACGCGAGCGCCTCGAGCCGCTCGATGCGGCGCGCGCTCAGGACCAGCGGCACGCCGCGGCGCGCGTATTCGCGCGCGATCGCGGCGCCGATGCCGCTCGACGCGCCGGTGACCAGCGCGTGCCCCGCCTCGTTGTGGCTCGTCCCCTGCATCGCGCGTCCCCTTGCCATGGCGCTCCAGCCTTGGATTCTAGCGGTGCGCTGTTAGACTGCGCGGCCTCGACCGGACTGGAGCCGACGATGCGCCGCAGGATCGTCGCTGGAAACTGGAAGCTGCACGGTGACCGCGCCTTCGCCCATGCGCTGATGGACGCGATCGTGGCCGGCCCGGTTCCCTCGGGCGTGGAGGCGATCGTGCTGCCGCCGCTGCCGTACCTGGGCGAGCTGGTGGAGCATTACGCCGCCGCTGGCATCGCCTTCGGTGCGCAGGACGTGAGCGCGAACGAGCGCGGCGCCTACACCGGCGAGGTCTCGGCCGAGATGCTGGTGGACGTGGGCGCGCGCTACGGCCTGGTCGGCCACTCCGAGCGCCGCCAGTACCACCAGGAAGGCAGCGAACTGGTCGCGCGCAAGTTCATGGCCGCGCGGGCCGCGGGCCTGGTCCCGATCCTGTGCGTGGGCGAAACCCTGCAGCAGCGGGAGTCCGGCCAGACCGAGCATTGCATCCAGACCCAGCTGCAGCCCCTTTTCGACCTCGGGGGCGCGGAGTTGCTGGACGGAGCGGTGGTGGCCTACGAGCCGGTCTGGGCCATCGGGACGGGCCATACGGCGACCCCGGACCAGGCGCAGGCCGTCCACGCCTTCATCCGTGGCGAAATCGCGGCCCGCGATGCTAAAATCGCCGGCTCGCTGCCTATCCTCTATGGTGGCAGCTGCAAGCCCGACAATGCCGCCGCGCTGTTCGCACAGCCCGACGTCGATGGCGGGCTGGTCGGCGGGGCCGCGCTGGTGGCCGCCGATTTCCTTGCCATCGCCACGGCGGCGGCGCCCTGAGCCCCACAACGGACGCTTCACGCAATGCTCATCCTGGTCATCAACGTGGTGTACGTGCTGCTCGCGATCGCGATGATCGCGCTGATCCTCATGCAGCGCGGCGCCGGTGCGCAGGCGGGTTCCGGCTTCGGCGGCGGCGCTTCCGCCACCGTGTTCGGTTCGCGCGGCGCGTCCAACTTCCTTTCCAAGAGCACGAAGTGGCTCGCGATCGCCTTCTTCGGGATCAGCATGGGCATGGCGTGGTACGCCACGCACAGCGCGATCAAGCCGCAGGGCCCGGTGCAGGAGGACCTGGGCGTGATGGCCCAGGTGCCGGCCGCGCCGGCCGCCAAGCCCGAGGCGCCGGGCAACGTGCCGGCGGCGCCCGCCGCGGCAACGCAGGCGCCTGCCGCCGCGTCGACGGTTCCGGCCGCGCCTGCCGCGGCGACGGGGCAGCCGGCGACGGAACAGCCGGCGACGCCCCCGGCGAAGTAAGCAACGGTTAAAATCTTTCTGAATTGCCCAGGTGGCGGAATTGGTAGACGCACTACCTTGAGGTGGTAGCGGCTTAGGTCGTGGGGGTTCGAGTCCCCCCTTGGGCACCACTTGTAGTAACCCGGGCAGGACGCCCGGCGACGAGGCCAGGATGGCCGGAGAGGACGAGCGTGCTGGCCGAATACCTGCCGACCCTGCTGTTCCTGTTCGTCGCCGGCGGCATCGGCGTCGCCCTCATCGTGATCGGCAACGTGCTCGGGCCCAAGCGCCCGACCGCGGAGAAGCTCTCGCCGTACGAATGCGGTTTTCCCGCGTTCGAGGACGCGCGGATGCAGTTCGACGTGCGCTACTACCTCGTGGCGATCCTCTTCATCGTCTTCGACCTCGAGATCGCCTTCGTCTTCCCGTGGGCGGTCGTGTTCCGCGAGCTCGGCGTGTTCGGACTGGTCGAGATGGGCGTGTTCCTGGCGCTGCTGGTGCTCGGCTTCGCCTATGCCTGGAAGAAGGGAGCGCTGACGTGGGAGTGAACCGGTCCGTCGAGACGCTGCTGAACAGCAGCCTGATGAACAACCCGCTGCCGGAAGGCCGCGTCGACGACATCCTGCGTCCCGAGGGCGAGAATCCGTTGATGGAGCGTGGTTTCGTCACCACCAGCTCCGACGCGCTGCTCAACTGGGCGCGCACCGGCTCGATGTGGCCGATGACCTTCGGTCTCGCGTGCTGCGCGGTCGAGATGATGCATGCCGGCGCCGCGCGCCTGGACCTCGACCGCTTCGGCGTCGTGTTCCGCCCGTCGCCCCGCCAGTCCGACGTGATGATCGTGGCCGGCACCCTGGTCAACAAGATGGCCCCGGCGTTGCGCAAGGTCTACGACCAGATGCCCGACCCGAAGTGGGTGATCTCGATGGGTTCGTGCGCCAACGGCGGCGGCTACTACCACTACTCCTACGCCGTCGTGCGCGGCTGCGACCGCATCGTGCCGGTCGACATCTACGTGCCGGGCTGCCCGCCGACCGCCGAAGCGCTCGTGTACGGCATCCTGCAGCTGCAGAAAAAGATCCGCCGTGCGACCAACTTCGGCGACGAAAAGACGGGGCTGCGCTGATGCCCGCGAACCAGAACGCACTGGCCGAGCGCCTGCGCGCGCGCTTCCCGGCCGCCGAAGTCACGGTTGCCGCGCCGCGCGGCGAGGTCGGCATCGTGCTCGACGCCGCCGAGTGGCATGCGGGCTGCGTGGCGTTGCGCGACGAGTTCGGCTTCGAACTGCTCATCGACCTGTGCGGCATCGACTATCTCGGCCACGGCGCCGACGAGTGGGACACCGATGTGTCCTCGGAAGGCTTCAGCCGCGGCGTCGAGGGCAGGGGCCCGGGCCGCTTCCGCTACGGCCAGGCGCCGAGCGCGCAGTTCCCGCAACCGCAGGGCGAAGGCCCGCTCGAGCAGCCGGTGCGCCGTTTCGCCGTGGTCGTGCAGCTGCTGTCCGTCCAGCACAACCAGCGCGTCCGCGTCCGGGCGTTCGCGCCCGACGATGCGCTGCCGGTGCTGCCGTCCGTCGTCGACACCTGGCCTGTGGCGAACTGGTTCGAGCGCGAAGCCTTCGACATGTTCGGCATCATCTTCGCCGGCCACCCCGACCTGCGCCGCATCCTCACGGACTATGGCTTCCAGGGTTATCCGTTGCGCAAGGACTT
>DATJDY010000214.1:0-4755 GCA_035497155.1 Luteimonas sp. | reverse complement strand
CGAACGTGATCTCGGTGAGCGGCGAGCAGAACGGCATCACCGTGGACGTCGCCCTGCAGTGGACCGACGCCTACCAGGAAACGATGTTCTGCTTCACCAACAACATCCCGCAGAAGGACGGCGGCACGCACCTGATCGGCTTCCGCGCCGCGCTGACGCGCACGCTGACGAACTACATCGAGCAGAACGGCATCGCGAAACAGGCGAAGGTGCAGCTGTCGGGCGACGACATGCGCGAGGGCATGATCGCGGTGCTGAGCGTCAAGGTGCCGGACCCGAGCTTCTCCAGCCAGACCAAGGAAAAGCTGGTCAGTTCCGAAGTGCGCCCGGTCGTCGAGCAGACGTTTGGCGCCAAGCTCGAGGAGTTCCTGCAGGAACACCCCGTCGAGGCCAAGGCGATCGCCGGCAAGATCGTGGACGCCGCGCGTGCACGCGAAGCCGCGCGCAAGGCGCGCGACCTGACCCGCCGCAAGGGCGCGCTCGACATCGCCGGCCTGCCCGGCAAGCTCGCCGACTGCCAGGAGAAGGATCCCGCGCTCAGCGAACTGTTCATCGTCGAGGGAGATTCGGCCGGCGGTTCGGCGAAGCAGGGCCGCAACCGCAAGAACCAGGCGGTGCTGCCGCTGCGCGGCAAGATCCTCAACGTCGAGCGCGCGCGATTCGACCGCATGCTCGCGTCGGAACAGGTCGGCACGCTGATCACCGCGCTGGGCACCGGCATCGGCCGCGACGAGTACAACCCGGACAAGCTGCGCTACCACCGCATCATCATCATGACCGACGCCGACGTGGACGGCGCGCACATCCGCACGTTGCTGCTCACGTTCTTCTACCGGCAGATGCCGGAGCTGCTCGAGCGGGGCCACATCTACATCGGCCTGCCGCCGCTGTACAAGATCAAGCAGGGCAAGAACGAGCTGTACCTGAAGGACGACGCGGCGCTCGACGCCTACCTCGCCGGCAATGCCGTCGAGGGCGCGCAGCTCATTCCCTCCGCAGGCGAGCCGCCGATCGGCGGCGAGGCGCTGGAGAAGCTGCTGCTGGCGTTCGCGGGCGCGCGCGAGGCGATCGTGCGCAACACGCATCGCTTCGATCCGCGCGTGCTCGAGGCGCTCATCGACTTCACCCCGCTCGACGCGGCGGCGTTCGCCAGCAATACCGACGAGCGCCATGAACTCGACGCGCTCGAGGCGCGCCTGAACCTGTCCGGCCACGGCAAGCCGCGCTACCGCCTCGAGTTCCACCACGCCACGGATGCGCGCCCGGCGGCGCTGCTCGTGCATCGCTCGCACATGGGCGTGGACGCGACGCAGGTGCTGCCGATGTCGGCGTTCGAGGGTGGCGACCTGCGCGCGCTGCGCGAAGCCGCGCAGCAGCTGCACGGCCTCGTGCGCGAAGGCGCGCAGATCGTGCGCGGCACGCGTTCGCAGGCGGTCGCGAGCTTTGCGCAGGCGCAGGCCTGGTTGCTCGAGGAGGCCAAGAAGGGCCGCCAGATCCAGCGCTTCAAGGGTCTGGGCGAAATGAACCCGGAGCAGCTGTGGGACACCACGGTCAACCCGGAGACGCGGCGCCTGCTGCAGGTGAAGATCGAGGACGCGGTCGCCGCGGACCAGGTGTTCTCCACGCTGATGGGCGACGTGGTCGAGCCGCGCCGCGAGTTCATCGAGGACAACGCCCTCAAGGTCGCCAACCTCGACGTCTGACGCCACGGCGCCGCCCGCGCGGCGCCATTGACGCTCCCTTCAGGGGTGGATCGGATAGAACATCCGTCCGCATTCATCCGCCCGGAGTCCCGTCATGCGCAAGCTGTTGCTGTCCCTGGCCATCGCCGCGACCGTGTCCGTGTCGGCCTGCGCGACCACGACGTCGCCCACCGGGCGCAAGCAGTACGTCGGCGCGGTGTCGCAGGCGCAACTCGACCAGCTCGGCGCGCAGGCCTTCGCCGAAATGAAGGCGAAGACGCCGCAGACGAAGGACGCCCGGCAGTCCGCCTACGTGCGCTGCGTCGTCAACGACATCGTCGCCGTGCTTCCGGCCGAATGGCGCAAGACCGGCTGGGAAACCGCGGTCTTCGCCGACGACCAGGCGAACGCGTTCGCGCTGCCGGGCGGCAAGGTCGGCGTGTACACCGGCATCTTCAAGGTCGCGCGCAACCAGGACCAGCTCGCCACGGTCATCGCGCACGAGATCGGACACGTCGTCTCGCACCACCACGAAGAGCGCATCACGCGCCAGGCCGGCGCACAGAGCGCACTGCAATTGCTGGGCGCGCTGCTGGGATCCCGCTACGGAGAAGGCGCGGCGAACGCGGCGGTGCAGGGCGGCAGCGTGCTGGCGCAGACGGGCTTCCTGCTGCCCGGTTCGCGTGCGCAGGAAAGCGAAGCCGACGTCGTCGGCCAGCAGCTCATGGCGAGCGCCGGCTTCGATCCGCGCGCCGCGGTGAACCTGTGGCAGAACATGGCCGCCGCGGGCGGCAGTCGCCCGCCCGAATGGCTGTCCACGCACCCGGATCCGCAGAGCCGCCTCTCGGAACTCCGCGCCCGTGCCGAAGGCCTGCTGCCCGCCTATGAACAGGCGCGCGCGTCGGGCCATCGCCCGAACTGTGGGTGAGTTCACGGCCCCGGCAGGTGCGTTGGGATGCACTTTTCTGCTAGCGTTTCCGGCCCCGTCGCCCGACAGGCGATCGGCCCCTTGGAGAACGCCCAGATGATCCAGCTTCGCCACGCCCCGCTCGCGGCCGCCATGAGCGCAGTCCTCCTTGCAGCATTCGCCGTGCCGGGCGTTGCCCGGGGGCAGGAGACCAAGAGCACCCTTGCCGGGACCAGCATGCACGACCAGCGCGAGGCCGCGCGCAACAAGGGGAAGGGCGAGCAGAAGGCGGCGGTTGCGGAAGCGCTGTATCCGCAGGCGACCCGCGAGGAGCCGGAAGCGACGCCGAGCCGCGGCGGCATCAAGAAGCTGCAGAAGCTGCAGGACCTCTACCAGAAGCAGGACAACGATGGCGCGATCGCGCTGGCCAACGAGATCGCCGGCGATTCGTCGTCCAACCCGTACGAGAAGAGCTACGCGTACCTGATCGCCGGCACCGCCGCGTCCGACAAGGACGACCAGGCCGCCGCCGCCGACTACTTCGGCAAGGCCATCGCCGCCAACGGCCTGCCCAACAACGACCACTACACCGCCATGTTCAACCTGGCAGTGATCCAGTACGGCCTGGACAAGTACCAGGACGCGCTGGCGACGCTCGACCGATTCGCTTCCGAAACCAAGGCCGAGAAGCCCGAGGCCAACAACCTCAGGGGCGGCATCCTGATGGGCCTGGAGCGCTACGACGACGCGGCCGCGCTCTTCACCCGCCTGCTGGCCGCCAAGCCGGACGACAAGAACCTGCGCATGAACGCCATCGCGGCGTACCAGTCGGCCGACAAGCCGGCGAAGGTGGTGGAGCTGCTGTCCGACGCGCAGGCCAAGGGCCTGCTGACGACCAAGGACGAGTACCGGATGCTGTACGTGAACCTGATCAACGACGACAAGGACAAGGACGCCGTCAAGGTGATCGAGGACGGCGTCGCCAAGGGCATCATCCCGGCGAGCGCGGAACTGGCGAAGGACTACATGGTCCTGGGCCAGAAGGCGTACTACAACGAAGACAGCGCCACCGCCATCGAGATGTACAAGCGGGCGATCCCGATGGCCGCCGACGGCGAGGCCGCCCTGAACCTGGCGAAGCTCTACGCGGAGGCCGGGAAGGGCGCCGACGCCAAGGCCGCCGCGAAGCAGGCCCTGGAAAAGGGCGTCAAGGACACGGCGACCGCGAAGAAGCTGGCCGGAGCCAAGTAACCGGTCCCAGCCTTGGCGGACCCGGTTGGTACCGGGGTTCCGGATTGGTATAAGCTTAGAGATTCCCGCGACCGGAAACGGTCGCGGAACGACATTTCCGGGTGCGAAAGCCCGGCCCAATAGACCCGAGCTTCCCCCGCATGACGCAAGAGCTGCCGAGCGACAAGAACGATGGCGAAAACGGCCTGAACTGGCCGCGGATCGCCGGCCTCTCCTTCGTGATCGCGATCCACGCGGCGGCGCTCCTGCTGCTGCTGGCACCGGTCGCGCCTCCCGGCCAGGACAAGACCGACGAGGACGTGACCCGCGTGGTGATCATCGAACCGCCGCCGCCGCCCCCGCCGCCGCCCCCGCCGCCGCCGGACCAGCCGAAGCCGCAGGAGATCAAGCAGCTGGCTGCGCCGCAGCCGAGCCCGATCCCGCCGCCGCCGGACGAGCCGCCGGTCGTGTTCGACGAGCCGTCCCCGGTCGACGTCCAGGCGCCGCCGCCCGCGCCGCCGGCGCCGCCCGCGCCCGTCGCCGACATCGGCGCGAGCGTGGACATCTCGTCCAAGAACATGAATCCCCCGCGCTACCCGCCGGAGGAGAACCGTCGCCACATCGGCGGTACGGTCGTGCTGATCATCACCGTGGACGCGAACGGCAATGCCGGCGACGTCGAGGTGGAAACCTCCAGCGGCAACCGCAACCTCGACCGCGAAGCAGTCAAGGCCGCCAAGCGCTGGCGCTTCAATCCCGGCAAGGCCGGTGGCAGGAACGTGGGCGGTCGCGTCCGTGTTCCGGTCAACTTCACGCCGTCCTGACCGATCTGCGCCACCTGTTTCGCAACACCCGCGCCACCCTCACCACCACTAAAACCCAAAGGTAAGCGTCATGCTGCAGGAAACCACCCAAGCCGCCGCTGCGACCGGAGGC
>DATJDY010000213.1:0-6585 GCA_035497155.1 Luteimonas sp. | reverse complement strand
CGCTTGCGGAACTCGTCGAAATGCTCGACGAAGCCGGGCAGGTGGCGTTCGGAACAAGTCGGGGTGAACGCGCCGGGCACGGCGAAGACCACGACCTTGCGGCCATCGAACAGTTCGCGGCTGTCGACGTTCTCGACGCCTTCGCGGATGCGTTGCAGCTGGACTTCGGGCAGGCGGTCGCCGGCTTGGATGGTCATGTGTCCTCCAGGGTTCACGCCAGTCTAACGGCGGCGGAGGGTAAGGCCATGTCAACGCCGCCGATGGCGGCCTGCGATAATGGCGCGGTCGTGGATGTGGCGGGGCCGTCGATGCAGTTCAAGGATTACTACGAAACCCTCGGCGTCGAGCCTGGCGCGGGCGAGGCGGAGATCAAGACCGCCTATCGGCGCCTGGCCCGCAAGTACCACCCCGACGTCAGCAAGGAAAAGGACGCCGAGGAGCGCTTCAAGGCCGTGAACGAGGCCTACGAGGCCCTGCGCGATCCGGCCAAGCGCAAGGCCTACGACGAGTTGCGCACGCGCGGCTACCGGCCCGGCGACGAGGTGCGGCCGCCGCCGGGCGGCTTCGGCGGGCAGGGCGGCCCCGGCGGAGGCGTCGACTTCGACGAGATCTTCGCCGGCGGCGGCGCGGGCGGCGGCTTCAGCGACTTCTTCGAGGAACTGTTCGGGCGCCGGCGCGGCACGGGCGGTGGCGGTGGTCCTGGCTTCGGCCGCGGCCCGCAACCGGCCGGCGATACGCGCGCGCGGCTGGCCGTGCCGCTCGAGTCGGTCTATCGCGGCGACAGCGTGCGCATCGGCGTCAACGGCAAGACGCTGGAAGTGCGCATCCCCAAGGGCGTCAAGCCGGGCCAGGCGATCCGGCTCGCCGGGCAGGGCGGCCAGGGCGGCGACCTGTTCCTGGAGATCGAGTACGCGGCGCATCCGCAGTTCGAGGTCGATGGCCGCAACATCATCCACGTGCTGCCGGTGGCGCCGTGGGAAGCGGCGCTGGGCGCGACGGTGAGCGTGCCGACGCTGGGCGGCGCGGTGGAACTCAGGATCCCGCCGGATTCCGAAGCGGGCCGCAAGCTGCGACTGCGCGGCCGCGGCCTGCCGGGGACGCCGGCGGGCGACCAGATCGTCGAACTCGAGGTCCTGGCGCCCAAGGCCGGGGACGACGCGCAACGCGAGGCCTACGCGAAATTGCGCGATGCGTTCGGGAGCGACTGGCGCCGCGAGTAGGGTCGACCCGTGGTCGGGTTCTTGCTTGTTGCAGCCGACCATGGGTCGGCTCTATGGCCGCGATCAGGCGGCCGTGGGCCCGTCCGGCGCGCCGGCGCCGAGGTTGGCCGCGATCACCTCGGACAGCTCTTCCTCGCTGAAGGGCTTGGTGAGGTAGGCGCGCGCGCCCTGGCGCATGCCCCACATGCGATCGGTGTCCTGGTCCTTGGTCGTCACCAGGATCACCGGGATGTGCTTGGTCGAGGGCTCGCGCGAAATCGAGCGCGTGGCCTGGAAACCGTTGAGGTTCGGCATCACCACGTCCATCAGGATCAGGTCGGGCAATTCCTTCTTCGCGATCTCCACGCCCGCGGCGCCGTCCTCGGCGGTGAGCGCCTCGTGGCCGAGTTTTTCCACGATGCGGCGGATGCCCATCAGCTGCGAGGGAGAGTCGTCGACGATCAGGATGCGGGCCATGCAGTGTTCCCCAGGGTTTGCGCCGCGATTGTACCTTCAGATCCGGACGACGGTGCGTCCGAGCGAGCCGCCGGCCAGCATGCGCGCGAACACGCCGGGCAGGTCGCCGAGGCCGGCTTCGCGGGTGCAGATGCGGTCCAGGTGCGCCGGCTTCCAGTCGCCGGCCAGGCGCGTCCAGACGGCGTCGCGGATGTCGCGGGCGGTGCCGCCGGAGGCCACGCCGAGCAGGGACACGCCGCGGATGATCCCGGGCATCACCGTGGTGTGCAGGTCGGCGGTCGCCGCGAGCCCGGCGCTGGCGACGTTGCCGTAGGGCGCGGTCTGCGCGAGCAGGCTGGCAAGCATCGGCCCGCCGACATTGTCGAGGCCGCCGCCGAAGCGCGCCGACTCCAGCGGGCGCGTGGTGGCCAGCGCTTCGCGGCCGTGCACGTCGCGCGCGCCGATCGCGCGCAGGTAATCGTGCTGGTCGGCCTTGCCGCTGATCGCATGCACTTCGAAACCGGCGCGGCTGAAGATGTCGATGGCCAGCGAGCCGACGCCGCCGGTGGCCCCCGTGACGCACAGCGGCCCCATCTCCGGCGACTGGCGGTTGTCGAGCATGCGATGCAGCGCGAGCGCGGCGGTGAAGCCGGCGGTGCCGAGCACCATGCTCTCGCGCAGCGTGAGGCCGGCGGGCAAGGGGATGGTCCAGCGCGATTCGAGCCGAACGTATCGCGAGTAGCCGCCATCGCGCGTTTCGCTCAGCCCGCAGCCGGTGGCGAGCACCGCATCGCCTTCGCGGAACGACGGGTCGGTCGATGCGACGACGCGACCGGCGACGTCGATGCCGCCGACGAGCGGGAAACGTCGCAGGATCTTGCCCTGGCCGGTGCCTGCGAGGGCATCCTTGAAATTCACCGACGACCACTCGGCGGCGATGACCACTTCGCCCGGCGACAGGTCGTCCAGCGCGACCTGCTCGACGCCGCTGCGATAACCGGCATCGTCGCTGTGGATGCGGAACGCGTCGAATTCGGCGGGAACGGCGGCCATCAACGCATGTCCTTGCGGCGCTTTTCGTCGAGCCACTTGTCGGCGTGTGCAGGCACATAGGCGCGCATCCAGCCGATCATCGCGTCGATGTCCTCGCCGTGCCAGAGGTCGTTGCGCTGCTCAGCGTGCAGGAAGCGCTCGGCGACCATGCGGTCCATCATCGCCATCAGCGGGGCATAGAAGCCGTCGACGTCGAGGAAGGCGCAGGGTTTGTCGCCCAGGCCGAGCTGTCGCCAGGTGAGCATCTCGAACATTTCATCCATCGTGCCGAAGCCGCCCGGCAGCGCGATGAAGGCGCCGGACAGGTCGAACATGCGCGCCTTGCGCTCGTGCATGCTGGCGACGACCTCGAGCCGGGTCACGCCGCGATGCGCGACTTCCCAGTTGACCAGTTGCTCGGGGATCACGCCGACGACTTCGCCACCGGCCGCGAGCGCGGCGTCGGCGACGATGCCCATGAGGCCGACATTGCCGCCGCCGTAGACCAGCGCGAGGCCTTCCTGCGCGAGGCGCGCGCCGAGGGCGGCTGCGCGCTCCGCATACAGCGGACGCGAACCGGCGTTCGACCCGCAATAGACGCAGACCGAACGCAGTTCCACTCAGTTCGCCTTGTGGATGGCCCGCTTGTGCACGGCCATGGCGGCGTCGTGCACGGCTTCCGACAGCGACGGATGCGCGTGGCAGATGCGCGCCAGGTCGTCGGCGGAGCCCTTGAACTCGAGCGCCAGCACGCCTTCGTGCACCAGCTCGGACACGTTGGCGCCGATGAGGTGCATGCCGAGGATCAGGTCGGTTTCCGCGTCGGCCAGCACCTTCACGAAACCCGCGGGCTCGGCCATCGCCACCGCGCGGCCCACGGCCGCGAACGGGAAGCTGCCGGCCTTGTACTGCACGCCCTCGGCCTTGAGCTGCTCCTCCGTCTTGCCGACCCAGGCGATTTCCGGCTCGGTGTAGATGACGTTCGGGATCGCGTCGTAGTTGACGTGGCCGGGCAGGCCTGCGATCAGTTCGGCGACGGCGATGCCTTCCTCGAAGCCCTTGTGCGCCAGCATCGGGCCGCGCACGCAGTCGCCGACCGCCCACACGCCGTCGACGCCGGTATGGCAATGCTCGTCGACCTCGATCACGCCGCGCGCATCGACCTTGACGCCGGTGCCGTCGGCCAGCAGGTTCTTCGTCGCGGCGCGGCGTCCGACGCAGACCAGCAGCTTGTCGACCACGATTTCCTGTTCGCCCTTGTCGTCGGCGTAGGTGACATGCACGCCATCCTTCTTCACCTCGGTCTTCGAGACCTTGGCGCCGAGGCGGATGTCGAGGCCCTGCTTCTTGAACTCGCGCGCGGCGACCTTGGCCACTTCGCCGTCGGCGGCGGCCAGGAAGGTCGGCAGCGCCTCGAGGATCGTGACCTGGCTGCCGAGGCGGTTCCACACGCTGCCCAGTTCCAGGCCGATCACGCCGGCGCCGATCACGCCCAGGCGCTTCGGTACCTTCTCCAGGTCCAGCGCGCCGACGTTGTCGATGATGTGCTCGCCGAACTTCGCGAACGGCAGCTCGATCGAATCCGAGCCTGCGGCGATCACGACATTGGTGCCGTGCAGCTCGATTTCACTGCCGTCGTGCTGCTTGACCTTGACGACGTTGCCCGGGTGCAGCACGCCGTAGCCGTAGTACGCCGTGACCTTGTTGGCCTTGAACAGCGACGCGATGCCGCCCGTGAACTGCTTCACGATGCCGTCCTTGCGCGCGACCATCTTCTTCACGTCCATCGCCGGCTTCTCGAAGCTGATGCCGTGCTGGTCGAAGAGGTGGCCCATGTTCCAGAACTGGCGGCTCGAATCGAGCAGCGCCTTGGACGGGATGCAGCCCACGCGCAGGCAGGTGCCGCCGAGGGCGGGCTTGCCGTCCTTGCCCAGCGCCGCGTCGATGCACGCGGTCTTCAGCCCGAGCTGGGCGGCGCGGATCGCGGCGTGGTAGCCGGCGGGGCCGGCACCGATGACGACGACGTCGAATTGTTCGCTCATTTCATTCGCTCACTACGGGAGACGGGAGAGGGGAAGAGGGAGGCAGGCGGCGGAGATTCTCGTCTCCCTCTTCCCGTCTCCCGTCTCCTGGCTTACATGCCCAGCAGCATGCGGTGCGGGTTCTCGAGCTGGTTCTTGATGTCGACCAGGAACAGGACCGCGTCCTTGCCGTCGATGATGCGGTGGTCATAGCTCAGCGCGATGTACATCATCGGCGCGGCGACGACCTGGCCGTTCTCGACGATCGCGCGTTCCTTGATCGTGTGCATGCCGAGGATCGCCGACTGCGGCGGGTTCACGATCGGCGTCGACATCAGCGAGCCGAAGGTGCCGCCGTTGGTGATGGTGAAGGTGCCGCCCTGCAGGTCCTCGAGCTTGAGGCCACCCTCGCGCGCCGCCTTCGCGTAGCCGTCGATCGCCTTCTCGACGTCGGCGAAGCCCATCCGCTCGACGTTGCGCAGCACCGGCGTCACCAGGCCGCGATCGGTCGAGACCGCGATCGAGATGTCGGAATAGCCGTGGTAGATGATGTCGTCGCCGTCGACCGACGCGTTCACCACCGGGTACTTCTGCAGCGCGTTCGCAGCCGCCTTGGCGAAGAAGCTCATGAAGCCGAGCTTGATGCCGTTGTCCTTCTGGAACTGCTCGCCGAGTTCCTTGCGCATCGCCATGACCTTGGCGAGGTTGACTTCGTTGAACGAGGTCAGCATCGCGATCGAGTTCTTCGACTGCATCAGGCGCTCGGCGATGCGCTTGCGGATGCGGGTCATCGGCACGCGCTCTTCCGGGCGCGCACCGCCGCTGACGCCGCTGGTGCGGCCGGCGGCGTAGTTCACGATGTCTTCCTTCGTCACCGCGCCGCGGCGGCCGGTGCCTTCCACCTGCGAGGCATCGACGCCGGACGTGGCGGCGGCGAAGCGCGCGCCGGGCGGCAGCTGCGCGTTGCCGGCGGCGGCCTTGGGCGCCTCGGGCTTCGCGGCGGCGGGTGCAGGCGCAGCGGCGGCGGCCGGGGCAGCGGCCTTCGGCGCTTCCGCCTTCGCGGCAGCGGCGGGAGCAGGCGTAGCCGCGGCGGCGCCTTCCTCGATCACGGCCAGCACCTGCTGGCTCGTCACCGTGGCGCCGGCCTCGAAGCGGATTTCCTTGACCACGCCATCGACCGGCGAGGGCACTTCGAGCACGACCTTGTCCGTTTCCAGGTCCACCAGGTTTTCGTCGCGCGCGACGCTGTCGCCCACCTTCTTGTTCCAGGTCGCGATCGTGGCGTCGGAGACGGATTCCGGCAGAACCGGGACTTTGACTTCAGTGGCCATGGCGGGCGTCCTGGAAAGGATTGCTGTTTGAAGGCATGGGGAAAATCATTCGGCGACGTGGTCGCCGTCGAGCGGATTGACGAGGGCGTCGGCGACGAGTCCGGCCTGTTCGGCGGCATGGTCGGCGAGGTGGCCGACGGCCGGCGAGGGCGAACGCGCGCGGCCGGCGTAGTCGAGCACCTGGCCGGCCTGCAGGCAGGCACGCAGGTGGTGCTGGATCTGGTACCAGGCGCCCTGGTTCATGGGCTCTTCCTGGCACCACACCACTTCCTTCGCGGACGCGTGGCGCTTGAGTTCGGCCGCCAGTTGTTCGCGCGGGAACGGATACAGCTGCTCGACGCGGACCAATGCGACGTCCTTCAGGCCCTGCTTCTGCGCTTCCTCGAGCAGGTCGTAGTAGACCTTGCCGGCGCACAGCACCACGCGCCGCACTTTCTTCGCGCTGGCGGCCGTGTCCGGGATCAGTTCCTGGAACGAGCCCTTGGCGAGTTCGTCCAGCGTCGAGACGGCCAGCTTGTGGCGCAGCAGCGATTTCGGCGTCATCAC
>DATJDY010000212.1:0-5556 GCA_035497155.1 Luteimonas sp. | reverse complement strand
AGGCAGCAGGCCGGCGCGCCGCAGGGCTTCGCCGCCGGGCAGGCGCTCGCCGCCGAAAAAGGCTTCACCGCCACCGATCAGCACGATCGCCAGGTGCGACAGCGGCGCCAGGTCGCCCGAGGCGCCCACGGAACCGAGCTGCGGCACGACCGGCACCACGCCCGCGTTGAGCATCGCTGCCAGCGCCTGCAGCGTCTGCACGCGGATGCCCGAGTGGCCGCGCAGCAGCGTGTTGATGCGGATGCACAGCATCGCGCGGACGACGTCGGGCGCGAAGGACTCGCCGACGCAGACGGCATGCGTTTCGATCAGGTTGCGCTGCAATTTCGCGTACAGCGACGCATCACTGCCGCCAAGCAGCTTGTCGGCATTGCTGCCGAAGCCGGTGGACACGCCGTAGATGGGCTGCCCCTGCGCCACCTTGCCGGCGAGGAAATCAGCGGCGCGCGCGACATCGCGCAGCGCGCCGTCGTCGAGTTCGACCGGCGCGCCCTGCGCGACCGCGACGAGCTGCGCGCGGGTCAGCGATCGACCGTCGAGGTGGACCGTCCTCTGCGCGTCGTTACGCTGCGAGGCGCTCATGCCAGCGCCTCCCGCAGGCGCGTCGCAAGGTCCGCTTCGGCGACTTCGAACTGCTCGCCACGGCGCAAGTCCTTCACGGCGACGGCACCACGCGCGGCCTCGTCCTCGCCGCGGATGACGGCGAAGCGGATGCCGGCGCGGTCGGCGTACTGCAGCTGCTTCGCGAGCTTGCGCGGCTCCAGCTGCGTTTCGACATTGAGCCCGGCTGCGCGCAGGCGCTGCGAGAGCGCAAGCGCGTCGGCGAGCATCGCATCATCCATCAGCGTCACCAGCGCATCCACCGAGCTTTCCGCGGCCGCGACGATGCCGGCCTCCTGCAGCTGCCAGAACAGGCGCGTCAGGCCGATCGAGATGCCGACGCCCGGCAACTTCGACTTCGTATAGTGGCTGGCGAGGTTGTCGTAGCGGCCGCCCGAGCAGATCGAGCCGATCTCCGGATGGGCGTCGAGCTGCGTCTCGTAGACGATGCCGGTGTAGTAGTCGAGGCCGCGCGCGATCGACAGGTTGAGCGCGTAGCGCGACTCCGGCACGCCCAGCGCCTTGAGCTGCGCGAGCACCTGGCGGAGCTCGTCGCGGCCCTCCTCGAACAACGCGGTGCCTGCACCGAGCGCAGCGAGCTTCGCCAGCGCATCGTCATGGCCGTTCGAGCGCACGCGCGAGAAGCCCATCAGCTTCGACACCACGTCCGCGGCCAGGCCGAAACCCTCTCCCGCCAGCGTCGCCGCGACCGCGTCCTCGCCGCGCTTGTCGAGCTTGTCGAGTTCGCGCAGCACCAGCATCTGGCGCTCGCCCTCGATGCCCTGCCCCTCGAAGAAGCCGCGCAGCAGCTTGCGATGGTTGAACTGGATCGTGAACTCGCCGATCGCCAGCTTTTCGAACGCAGCATTGATGACGGCCGGAATCTCGGCGTCGTAGCGCGGCGACAGCGTGTCCTTGCCGATGACGTCGATGTCGCACTGGTAGAACTCGCGGAAGCGGCCGCGCTGGGCGCGTTCGCCGCGATACACGCGCTGCATCTGGTAGCGGCGGAACGGGAACGCGAGTTCGTGCTCGTGCTCGGCGACGTAGCGCGCCAGCGGCACGGTGAGGTCGAAGCGCAGGGCCAGCTCGGGGAGCGCGGCAGGCGAAGCCGCATCGGCCGCGCCGCCAGCCTGCGTAGCCTTCTCCAGCGCGCCCGTCGACTGCACGAAATAGACCTGGCGCTCGGTCTCGCCGCCGGTCTTGGTCAGCAGCACGTCGGTCAGCTCGAACACCGGCGTTTCCACCGGCAGGAAGCCGTAGGCCTCGAAAGTGCCGCGGATCGCGTCGAGCATGCGCTGGAAGGCGACCTGCTCGCGCGGCAGCAGCTCCATGACGCCGGGCGGGGTGCGGGGCTTGATCAAGCAGGGACTCCGGACGCGATCGCGAGCCCGTCAGTGTAACGGGAGCCTGCCGCGACGCCGGCGTCCGTGGGGCCTGATCCCGCACCCGGGGCCTTGCCCGCGTGCCGTCCGGGACCGTAAAATGACGGGCTCACCTGTCGGGGTGTAGCTCAGCCTGGTAGAGCGCTACGTTCGGGACGTAGAAGTCGCAGGTTCAAATCCTGTCTCCCCGACCAATGAAATCAAGGTGTTAGATCAGCGTCACGGAAGCCGGCTCCGCGCCGGCTTTTTCGTGGGCGTGGCTTTCGCGGGACGGGCCCGGCTCGGCGGCGGCACGCCGGCGCGCGTGCGCGAGACGTGCGCATGCGCGGGCACGTGCCAGCGCCACGGCTGCTCGATGGCGTGGCGGATGCCGACGCGTGGCCCCACCACGGGTTCGTCCGGCGGCGCGAGGCCGTCCGACATGATCCGGATGCCGCGATCTCCCTTGACCAGGTCGGCGCCGTCTAGCGCCCTGTCAACGCCCATCGCCTGCCCCAGCTTGCCCGGGCCGGAGCCAAGGTCGCGGTCCTTCGCCGGATGGCCGCGCGCTTCGCGCATCAGTTCGATGCCGGCCACCGGCTCGATCGCGCGCAGCAAAACGCCCCAGCCCTGCCCCTTGCCGCACACGGCGTTCGCGCACCAGTGCATGCCGTAGGTGAAGTAGACGTACAGGTGGCCGCCGTCGCCGAACATCGTGGCGTTGCGCGCGGTCCTGCCGCGATACGAATGCGCCGCCGGGTCATCGGCGCCCGAATAGGCCTCGACCTCGACGATGCGGCCTGCGCGGCCGTCGTCGCGTACCAGCAGCTTGTTCAGCAGCTCGGGCGCGACCTCCGCGGGATGCCGCAGGTAGAACTTTCGCGGCAGTGGTTTCCACGCGGGCATGACGCCAGATTAGCGCAGCGCGCGGTCAGAGCGCGTCGAGGCGCTCGCGCAATGCGCCCAGTCGCAGGTCGCCCGCCGCTCCCGGCGAAACGCGGGCAGCGAGGCTTGCGGCGGGATCGCCTTCCGTCCAGCGCGCCGGATCGGCGGCCTCGCGATACGCGTCGCGGAACGGAATGCCCTGCTTCGCCAGGTCGACGGCCAGGTCGGTCGCGTACATCGACGGCTCCAGCGCGGCGCGCATCGCTTCGGGCTTCCACTGCATGCGCCGCAGCAGGTCCGGCAACAACGCCAGCGCCTGCAGGCCCTTGCCGAAGCCATGGAACAGCGCGCCCTTCGTCACCTGCAGGTCGCGGTGGTAGCCAGAGGGCAGCGACAGCAGGTGCTCGATCTCGGCTTTCGCCGCGGCGACGCTGGCGTAGGTGCCGCGCATCAGTTCGACGACGTCTGGATTGCGCTTGTTCGGCATGATCGAGCTGCCGGTGACGTACTCGGGCGGCAACGCGACGAAGCCGAATTCGGCGCTGGTGAACAGGCTCAGGTCCCAGGCAATGCGGCGCAGGTCGAGCATGGCGCTGCCCAGCGCCTCGAGCGCGGCGAGTTCGAACTTGCCGCGCGAGAGCTGCGCGTAGGTGGCCGCGACCTGGAGCCGGCCGAAGCCGAGCGCCGCCGTCGTGCCGTCGCGATCCAGCGGGAGGTTGATGCCGTAGCCCGCCGCGCTGCCGAGCGGATTGGCGTCGATCCAGGCCGCGGTGTCGCGCGCGCGCATCGCGTCGTCGATGAAGGCTTCGGCCCAGCCGGCCCACCACATGCCGGCCGAAGAGACGACGGCGCGCTGCAGGTGCGTGTAGCCCGGCATCGGCAGCGACGCTTCGGCCTCGGCGCGCTCCAGCGCCACGGCCGCGGCTTCGCGCGCATGGCGCTGCGCCTCGGCGAGCTTTTCCTTCAGCCAAAGCCGCGTGGCGACGAGCACCTGGTCGTTGCGGCTGCGGCCGGCGTGGATGCGCTTGCCCGCATCGCCCAGGCGCTCGGTGAGTCGCGCCTCGATCGCCGAGTGGCCGTCCTCGTAGCGCTGGTCGAGCACGAACGCGCCGCTGTGGAAATCGTCGGCAAGCACGTCGAGTTCGCGCAGCAGCGCGGTGAGTTCGTCGGCGCCGAGCATTCCGATGCGCTGCAGCCCTTCGGCATGCGCGCGGCTGGCGGCGATGTCGTGCAGGAAGAACTCGCGATCGAGCAGCACGTCGTCGCCGGCCAGGAAGGCCTGGATGCGCGCGTCGACCTCGACGCCGGGCTTCTGCCACAACAGGTCAGCCATCGATCGGGATCCCCGCGAATTCGTCCAGCCCGAAGGCCAGGTTGAGGTTCTGCATCGCCTGCGTCGCAGCGCCCTTGAGCAGGTTGTCCTCGGTGGCAACCGCGACCAGGCGGCGGCCGTCCGCCGACAGCGTGAAGCCGCCGATCTCGACGTGGTGCGCACCGGCGATGCGGCTGACCCATGGGGCCCCGCCGTCGATCACGCGCACCAGCGGCTCGCCGGCGTAACGGGCACGATAGCGTGCCTGGACCTCGGCCAGCGCGAACGGCCTCGCCAGGTGCAGGTTGGCGGTGAGCGTGATCCCGCGGAAATGCGGTGCCACGTGCGGCATGAACTCGACCGGATGGCCGAGCCGGCGCGTGACCTCGCGCTCGTGCACGTGGCCGGCGAGCGCGTATGGCATCAGGTTGTCGCGCAGCTTGTCCGGGTCGTTGCGATCCGAAGGCGTGGTGCCGGCCCCCGAGTAGCCGGAGACGCCGAAGCACTGCACGGGGCCCTCGAGCACGTCGCGCATCGGCGCGATCGCCAGCTGCATCGTCGTGGCGTAGCAGCCGGGATTGGCGATGCGGCGCTGGCCTGCGTATTCGCCGCGGGTCAGCTCGGGCAGGCCGTAGTACCAACTGTCGTCGAAGCGGTAGTCCGCGGACAGGTCGACGATCACGGGGTTCGCGGCCAGCGCATCGACGTCCGCGGCGAGCGCCGCGTCGAACGCGGCCACGCAGGGTGCGGCATGACCGTTCGGAAGCGCCAGCACCACCGCATCCGCGCCGAGCGCGGGCAAGTCCTCGTGCGCGGGGGAGGTGTAGCGGACTTCGCCCCGGTACGCGTCGACATGATCGGCGACGCGCTGCCCCGCCAGCGCGCGCGACGAGACATAGGCCAGTTCGAAGCGAGGATGGTTCGCGACGAGGCGGATCAACTCCGCGCCGGTATGCCCGCGTGCGCCGACGATGCCGATCCGCAGCGCCTTCGCGTCAGTCATGCGCATGCGCCTCCAGCTTCGCCTGCAGCCCGGCCTTCACCGCCGGCCATTCGCCGTCGAGGATCGAGAAACAGACGCTGTCGCGCAGCGTGCCGTCGCGGTGCCGCAAGTGCTGCCGCAGGATGCCCTCCTCACGCGCGCCCAGCCGCGCGATGGCGGCGCGCGAGGCGAGGTTCAGCGTGCTGGTGTGGAAACCGACGCTCGCGCAGCCCATCGCCTCGAACGCGTGGCCGAGCAGGAGCCGCTTGGCTTCGGTGTTGAGCCCGGTGCGCTGCACCGAGCGCGCATACCAGGTGTAGCCGATGCACAGCCGCGGCGTCTCCGGCAGCAGTTCATAATAGCGGGTACTGCCAACGATGCGGCCGCCGGCATCGTGGACCACGAACGCGACC
>DATJDY010000211.1:0-2777 GCA_035497155.1 Luteimonas sp. | reverse complement strand
TGGACACCGGCAAGCAGCCGGTGGTGTTCCGCATCAACATGGACGCGGGCCACGGTGGCAAGTCGGGGCGCTTCCGTCGCTATCGGGAACTGTCGGAGATGTACGCGTTCATGCTCGACCAGCTCGGCGTCGCGCCGGGCGCGGTGGCGCGCTAGACTGCCGGCATGAAGACGATCTCCGCGAAAACGACCGGTGCGCTCGCTGTTTGCGGGGGCCTCCTGGCCCTGTCGCTGCTCGCGGGCTGCGGCAACAAGGGGCCGCTGGTGAAGCCGTCCGACATCCCGCCGCCGGACACGATGCCCGCGCCCGCGATGCCGGCAACGGATGCGACGCCGACACCCGCGGTGCCGACGCCTGCCGCGTCCGCCGACGGCACGGGCTGAGCCATGGCGACCGCGCCGCGCCCCGCGTTGCGCTTCAGCAAGATGCACGGCGCCGGCAACGACTTCGTCGTGCTGGATCTGCGGCGCCGCGACGGCCACGCCGCGTTGCCGCCGCCGACGCCCGCGCTCGCGAAGGCCTTGGGCGATCGCCACTTCGGCGTCGGCTGCGACCAGATCCTCACCATCGAACCACCGCGCAGCCCTGAAGCGGTCGCTGCCTACGGCATCTGGAACTCCGATGGCAGCGCCGCGATCCAGTGCGGCAACGGCGCGCGTGCGGTCGCGGCCTGGCTGGTGCGCGACGGCACCGCGCACGGCGCACGGTTCGTCGTCGACAGTCCATCGGGTACGCATGGCGTCGATGTCCTCGGCGACGGGCGCTATCGCATCGAAATGGGCGTGCCGCGCTTCGCGCCGGCGCAGGTGCCGCTGGCCGGTTTCGACGAGGCGCAAGACCTCTATGCGCTCGACGTGGATGGCCAGGCGATCCGTTTCGGTGCGGTCGCGGTCGGCAATCCGCACGCGGTGATCCAGGTCGACGATGTCGCGACGGCGGCCGTCGGCGTGCTCGGCCCGGCGCTGCAGCGCAGCGGCACGTTCCCGGAATCGGTGAACGTCGGCTTCGCCCAGGTCGAATCGCGCGGCAGCATCCGCCTGCGCGTCTACGAGCGCGGCGCGGGCGAGACGCTCGCCTGCGGCAGCGGCGCCTGCGCGGCGGCGGCGGTGATGATGCGCCGCGGCCTGGTCGATCGCGAGGTCGACGTGGCGTTACCCGGCGGCACGCTGCGCATCGGCTGGCGCGACGACGCGTCGCCGATCACAATGGCCGGGCCCGCGGCGTTCGTGTTCGAGGGCGAATTCGACCTGGGGAATGTCGCATGACCGAAAAACTGGGCGCGCACGAAGTCGCCGCTTTCCTGCGCCGGCACCCGAAGTTCCTGCAGCAGTTCCCGGACCTCGCGATGAGCATGGTCGTCCCGCGCGAGGACGGCCCGGCCGCGTCGCTGGCGAGCTACCAGCTCGAGGTGCTGCGCGACAAGAACCGCGAGCTCACCCGCCGCCTGCACGAACTCTTCGCGAATGCGCAGGAGAACGAGCGCCTGGCCGTGCGCACGCACCAGCTCACGCTGGCGCTGCTGCGGCAGGACAGCGCGGCCGCGACCTTGCGCGCGATGGTCGCGTCGCTGCGCGAGGACTTCCAGGGCGACCTGGTGCAGGTCGTGCTGTTCGACGCGGTCGGCGGCCTGGACGACGTGGACTGGCTGCAGGTCGTCGCGCGCGGCGATGCGCGGCTGGCGCCGTTCAAGGATTGCCTTGGCGATGGCGAGCCGCTCTGCGGCCGCCTGCAGCCGGAGAAGAACGCGGTGCTGTACGGCGATCGCGTCGAGGAAGTGCAGTCCAGCGCGCTGCTGCCGCTGGCTGGCGCGGCTGGGGCGCCGGCGCTGGGCGTCATCGCCGTGGGCAGTCGCGACCCGAACCGTTTCTATCCGGGCATGGGCACGCTGTTCCTGCGCATGATGGGCGAAGCGCTCACCGTGGCCCTGCAGCGCTTCGAAGCGGAGTCGTAGGAGCGCGCGCGTGCCCTCGCGCGACATCACGCACTACCTCGAGCACCTGCGCGTCGAGCGCAACGTCTCCCCGCACACGCTCGACGGTTACCAGCGCGATCTCGCTGCGCTTTCCGCGTGGTGCGAAGCGCAGTCGCGCGATGTCCTGGCGCTGGGTGCGGAGGACATCCGTGCCTTCGTCGCCGCGGAGCATCGCCGCGGCCTGGCACAGGATCCGCAGCGCCACCCGTCGCCAAAGAGCCTGCAGCGTCGCCTGTCCGCCGTGCGCAGCTTCTACGCGTGGCTGCTGAAGCACCGCCGCATCGCCGCGAGCCCGGCCGCCGCCATCCGTGCGCCCAAGGCGCCGCGCAAGCTGCCGCAGGTGCTCGATCCCGACGAAGCGCAGGCGCTGGTCGAAGTCCCCACCGATGTGCCGCTGGGCCTGCGCGATCGCGCGCTGCTCGAACTCTTCTACTCGTCGGGCCTGCGTTTGTCAGAACTGTGCGCGCTGCGCTGGCGCGACCTGGATCTCGCCGAAGGCCTGGTGACGGTGCTCGGCAAGGGCAGCAAGCAGCGCACCGTGCCGGTCGGCTCGCACGCGCGCAATGCGCTCGCGGCCTGGCGTGCCGATACCGGCGCCAGGGACGACGCCCCGGTCTTCCCCGGCCGCAACGGGCCGATCACGCCGCGCGCGGTGCAGCTGCGCCTGCGCCAGCTCGCGCAGCGCCAGGGCCTGTTCAAGCGCGTGCATCCGCACTTGCTGCGGCACAGTTTCGCGAGCCACGTGCTCGAATCCTCCGGCGACCTGCGCGGCGTGCAGGAGCTGCTCGGCCATGCCGACATCGCC
>DATJDY010000210.1:0-1802 GCA_035497155.1 Luteimonas sp. | reverse complement strand
TTGGGTGCGTCCTCGCTGCGGATGATGCGGATCACCTCGTCGAGGTTGAGGAACGCCACCAGCAGGCCTTCCAGCATGTGCAGGCGGCGCTCGACCTTTTCCAGCCGGTGCTGCAGGCGGCGGGTGACCGTGTCGGCGCGGAACGCGAGCCATTCGGCCAGCAGCTGCCTGAGGTTCTTGACCTGCGGGCGGCCGTCGAGGCCGATCACGTTCATGTTGACCCGGAAGCTCTTCTCCAGGTCGGTGGTCGCGAACAGGTGGCCCATCAGCTGCTCGGCGTCCACGCGGTTGGAGCGCGGGATCAGCACGATGCGCGTCGGGTTGGCGTGGTCGGACTCGTCGCGGATGTCCTCCAGCCACGGCAGCTTCTTCGCGCGCATCTGCTGCGCGATCTGCTCGATCACCTTCGACGGCGAGACCTGGTAGGGCAGGGCGTTGATGACGATGTTCGCGTGCTCGCGCGAGTACGTGGCGCGGGCGCGCACGCTGCCCATGCCGGTCTCGTACATCGCCATCAGGTCGGCGGCCGGGGTGATGATCTCGGCCTTCGTCGGGTAGTCGGGGCCGCGCACGTGCTCGCACAGGTCGCGCACGGTCGCGTCGGGGTCGTCGAGCAGGCGCACGCAGGCGCTGACGACTTCGTTGAGGTTGTGCGGCGGCACGTCGGTGGCCATGCCGACCGCGATGCCGGTGGTGCCGTTGAGCAGCAGGTGCGGCAGCCGCGCCGGCATGAACGCCGGTTCCTCGAGCGTGCCGTCGAAGTTCGGGTTCCAGTCGACGGTGCCCTGGCCGAGCTCGCCGAGCAGCACTTCGGCGATCGGCGTCAGCTTGGATTCGGTGTAGCGCATCGCCGCGAACGACTTCGGGTCGTCGCTGGAGCCGAAGTTGCCCTGGCCGTCGATCAGCGGATAGCGGTACGAGAACGGCTGCGCCATCAACACCAGCGCCTCGTAGCAGGCGCTGTCGCCGTGTGGGTGGTACTTGCCGATCACGTCGCCGACGGTGCGCGCGGACTTCTTCGGCTTGGCGCCGGCGGCGAGGCCGAGCTCGCTCATCGCGTAGATGATGCGGCGCTGCACCGGCTTGAGCCCGTCGCCGAGGAAGGGCAGGGCACGGTCGAGGACCACGTACATCGAGTAGTCGAGGTAGGCGCGCTCGGCGTACTCGCGCAGCGGGATCTGCTCGAAGCCGTGGAAGACGGGGCGGACGGTGTCGGTCATCCGCCGATTTTACGCCCGGCGGCCGGGCTTTAGGCCGTCGCGTACGCCCAGTGCCAGGGCTCGTAGGCGATGCCGTGCGGATTGCCGCGCGGGTAGCTCAGCGCGAAGCCGTGGCCGGCGGCGTTGGCCTGCAGCCAGGCGAAGGCGGGCGTGGCCTCGAACGATTCCTCGGCCGGCGGTTCGCCGGGGAAGCCGATGTCCAGCGCCGTGCCGCCGTGGTGCTCGCTATAGCCCGGTGCCGCGTTGACGGTCAGGATCTCGTCCACCGACAAGCCGCGCGCCAGCTTCCGTTCGAAGATGCCGAGCTGGTAATCGTGGCTGCGATAGCCGGAGATCGCTTCGAGCACCACGCCCTCGCGCAGGGCATCCGACTGCATCACGTTCCAGGCGCGCGCCGCATCCGCGCGCAGCCACAACGGCCGTGCGTAGCGATCGAAGCCGGCGAGCGCGAGCCATGCGGGCTCCGGCACCAGCGCGAGGCCGGTGCGCGCCGCGTACGCGTCGGCATCCAGGCCCAGCGCATCGAGCCGCTGTTGCAAGCGCGCGAGCGGCAGCGCAGGCACCGCGTCGATGCCGGCCCGG
>DATJDY010000209.1:0-3470 GCA_035497155.1 Luteimonas sp. | reverse complement strand
CCGCGGGCCTCGAGGTGGACCTGTACGAGGCCAGGGGCTCCGTTGGCCGCAAGTTCCTGATCGCAGGCAAGGGCGGCCTCAACCTCACCCATTCCGAAGCGCGGCCCGGTTTCGACGCCCGGTTCCGGGAACGCAGCGGCGACGTCGGCGCCTGGCTCGACGCGTTCGACGCGGACGCCGTGCGCGCGTGGGCGCGCGGCCTCCGCGTCGACACGTACGTAGGCAGCTCGGGGCGCGTGTTCCCTCTCGACCGCAAGGCCGCGCCGCTGCTGCGCGGCTGGGTGCGGCGGTTGCGCGACGACGGCGTGCTCTTCCATGTGCACCATCGCTGGCTCGGCTGGGACGACGCCGGCGCATTGCGCTTCGCCACGCCTGAAGGCGAACGCTGCGTGCGCACCGATGCCACGGTGCTCGCGCTCGGGGGCGGCAGCTGGCCGCAACTCGGCTCCGACGGCGCGTGGCAATCGATCCTGCAGGCGCGCGGCGTGGAGGTCGCGCCGCTGCAGCCGGCGAACTGCGGCTTCGATGTCGCATGGAGCGAGTTCTTCCGCGCACGGCATGCCGGCGCGCCGATCCGGCACGTCGTCGCGTACTGGCTCGATGCGGACGGGCGCACGCACCATCGCCAGGGCGAATGCGTGGCCAGCGAAGCCGGCATCGAAGGCAGCCTTGTCTACGCGATCGGCGCCGACCTGCGCGACGCGGTCGCGCGCGACGGCGCCGCCGTGTTGCACCTCGACCTCGCGCCGGAGCGGGAACGCGCTGCGCTGCAGGCCGCCCTCGCCCGCCCCGCGAACGGCCGCAGCCTCGGCGAGCGCTTGCGCCGCCTCGCCGGCCTCGATGCGGTCAAGGTCGCGCTGTTGCACGAGGCGCTCGACAAGGCGCAGCTCGCCGATCCGGCGCGCGTCGCCGCGACGATCAAGCGCCTGCCGCTGCGGCTGCTGCGCCCGCGCCCGATCGCCGAGGCGATCAGCAGCGCCGGTGGCGTGCGCCTGGAAGCACTTGACGAACACCTGATGTGCCGCGCGTTGCCGGGCGTCTACTGCGCGGGCGAGATGCTGGACTGGGAAGCGCCGACCGGCGGCTACCTGCTCACCGCGTCGATGGCGAGCGGACGGATCGCGGGTCAGGGCGCCGCGCGCCGCGCGCTCGCCACCGGCACCTGCCACGCGGCGTAGGCCGGCGGCGTGGCGATCGCCGCGATCATGCGATCGAAGTCCGCGCGCACCGCCGACGGATCGCGGCCGCTGCCGGCCGCCAGCGAATCGACGTACCCATCGCGCCACGCGGCGATGATCGCGGCGAACGTCGCGCGCGGCACGCGCAACGTGTCCACGACCACGTAGTCCATCGCGATGTCCTCGAAGCCGCCGGCTTCCAGCAGCGTCGGCGTGTGCCGGCCGACACGGCCGTCGCAACCGATGCCGCGCAGGAAGGCGATCGCGTTTTCGTTCCAGAACCGGTCCGGGTCGAACGCCGGGTCCAAGGCCGGGAAATGCAGCATCCCGTAGTCCTCCGACAGCAGGTGCAGCCAGCCGCCAGGCCGCAACACGCGCGCGATCTCGGCCAGCACGCGCGGGAAGTCGGGCACGGCCTGCGACATGTGCCGGCACACGACCAGGTCGAAGGCCGCGTCGGCGCTCTCCAGCGCGAACGCGTCGCCTGCCGCGTAGCGGATGCGCCCGCCCGCATCGCCGCTGGCGCGCGCGCGTTCCAGGTTCGCGTCGAGGATGTCGATGCCCAGCAGTTCCGCTTGCGGATACGCCCCGGCCAGGCGCCGCGTGATCTCGCCGGTGCCGCAGCCCAGGTCCAGCACCCGCAACGCGCCCGACAGCGCGTAGCGATCGAACAGCCGCCGTTCCTGCGGCCAGATCGCCTCGGCCTGGTGGGCCAGGTTGCGGGCCATGGACTCGTCGCCCATCTGCTCCGCCTGCGGGTTGTGGTCGCCGCTCATTGCTTCTTCGCCTGCGCCGCCTTCGCCTGTCCGGCCGTCCACGCCTGGAACGCATCGATGTGCGGCAGCGCGCGCAGCACCTTCGAATGCGGATCGAGGGTATACAGCGCATGCGGCGGCAGGTCGACGTGCCCGGTGCCGTCCGCCATCGGGACGTCGATGTCGCGTGCATCCACGCCCGGACTGCCGACGCGCACCTGCACCGGCATCGGGAAAGGTTTACCACCAGGCGCCTTCCAGCGCAGCGACAGGCCCGTCGCGTCACGCGTTGCCTCGAGTTCCGGCAACGCGGCCGAGTACACGTAGACGTCGAAGAACCAGCCGTAATCCTTGCCGGTGGCGGCGTTCACCGCGTCCACGAAGTCCTGCGTGGTGCCGTAACGCGGCGCGAAGTTGCCGGGCTTCGGGTCCGTGCGCCCGTACACGAGCTTGCGCGTGGCCTCGAAGAACGCCTTGTCGCCGACCAGGTTGCGCAGCGTGTGCAGCAACAGCGAGCCCTTGTAGTAGATGTCGTTGCCGGGGCCGGTCTCGCCGTTGTACACCCCCTCCTCGGTGAGGCTGTGCCCGGAAACGATCGGCACCTTGTTGACGAGGAACTTGCGCTGGTACAGCAGCCACGCATCGTATTCCCGGTCGCCGCGGAGATACTGCAGGTACAGCGGCTGCATGTAGCTGCCGAACCCCTCGTGCAGCCACATGTGGTCCCAGTCGGAATTGGTCAGCTGGTTGCCGAACCATTCGTGCGCGAACTCGTGCTGCAGCAGCCAGTCGTAGCCGTATTCGGTCAGCTTGTAGCCGTTGCCGTAGGCGTTGATGGTCTGGTGCTCCATGCCCAGGTGCGGGGTCTCGACCACGCCCATCTTCTCGTCGGCCCAGGGATACGGGCCGATCGTGCCCTCGAAGAAGTCGAGCAGCTTCGGGAACTGCGCGAACAGGTCCTTCGCCTTGGCCTCGTTGCCCTTCAGGTACCAGAAGCGCAGCGGGATGGTGTTGCCGAAGCGGCTCTTGTAATCGGCCGAAAGCAGCTCGAACGGGCCGACGTTGATGGTGACGGCATACGTGTCGGGACTGCGCGCGCGCCACCTGTAGGTGCGCCAGCCGTCGTGCTCCTCCATGCCCTTGAACACGCCGTTGCCGGGCGCGACCAGCGGTGCGGGCACGGTGATCGCCTCGTCGACGACCAGCGGCTCGGCTTCCTCGTGGTCGATGCAGGGCCACAGCAGGTCGCAGCCCTCGCCCTCGATGGCGCTGGCCACCCAGGGTTCGCCGGTGGGCGCGGTGGCCCAGACGAAGCCGCCGTCCCAGGGCGCATTCTTCGCGACGTGCGGCTTGCCGCCGTACACGATGCGCAGCGCTGCCCTGCCGCCGGCCGCGAGCGGTTCCGGCAACGCGACGGTCATTCGCCCTTCCGGATTGGACCACGCGCCCGCCGCGACGGCCTTGCCGTCGACGCTGACCGACGTGACTGCGTAGTTGTGATCGAGGTCCACCACGAGGTGCTGCAGCGGCTTCGTCG
>DATJDY010000208.1:0-6092 GCA_035497155.1 Luteimonas sp. | reverse complement strand
ATAAGAATGGCCCCTACCTCGCCTGGCGTACCAATTTGGTCTACTAGATCCCGCATCATGCGCGTTCTGACCGCGAGATCAGGATCTAGGGTAGGGTCAAGACACTCAGGCGATTTGAAGTGGATGTCAGAGATGTGAAGCATCAACATAAAGGGCACCCCATAGTCCTCTCGCGACAGTGTTTAGATCCGGATCAAAACAGTCGAACAGCACTCATCCCAATTAGCCGCCAACTTGAACGTTCACACCCCAAGTAAAGCGGCCCTCAACGCTCAATCATCGGCAACTTCAAGCCCATTACTCCGGCGCATTTTTCCGCGACCTCGTATCCCGCGTCGGCATGCCGCATCACCCCAGTCCCCGGATCGTTCCAAAGCACCCGCGCAATCCGCGCATCCGCCGCCTCGGACCCGTCGCACACGATCACCACCCCCGAGTGCTGCGAATACCCCATCCCCACGCCCCCGCCATGGTGTAACGAAACCCAGGTCGCCCCACCGGCCACGTTGAGCATGGCGTTCAGCAGCGGCCAGTCGGACACGGCGTCAGAGCCGTCCTTCATCGCCTCGGTCTCCCGGTTCGGCGAGGCCACACTGCCGGAGTCGAGGTGGTCGCGGCCGATCACCACCGGCGCCTTCAGCTCACCGTTTCGCACCATCTCGTTGAAGGCCAGGCCGAGCTTGTGGCGCTGGCCGAGCCCGACCCAGCAGATGCGCGCCGGCAACCCCTGGAACGCAATCCGCTCGCGCGCCATGTCGAGCCAGCGGTGCAGGTGCGGGGCGTCGGGGATCAGTTCCTTGACCTTGGCGTCGGTCTTGTAGATGTCCTCGGGGTCGCCCGACAGCGCCACCCAGCGGAACGGGCCGATGCCGCGGCAGAACAGCGGGCGTACGTAGGCGGGGACGAAGCCGGGGAAGTCGAACGCGTTCTTGCAGCCTTCGTCGAAGGCCATCTGGCGGATGTTGTTGCCGTAGTCGAAGGTCGGCACGCCCATCTGCTGGAACGCAAGCATCGCTTCGACGTGGACGCGCATGGACTTCTTCGCTTCGTCGCGCACGCGGTCGGGGTTGGCCTGCTGCTCGGCGAGCCACTGCTCGACGGTCCAGCCGATCGGCAGGTAGCCGTGCACGGGGTCGTGCGCGGAGGTCTGGTCGGTGACGGCGTCCGGACGCACGCCGCGGCGCACGAGCTCGGGCAGCACGTCGGCGGCGTTGCCGAGCAGCGCGATCGACTTGGCTTCGCCCGCCGCGGTGTACTTCGCGATGCGCGCGAGCGCGTCGTCGAGGTCGGTGGCCTGCTCGTCGACGTAGCGCGTGCGCAGGCGCATGTCGATGCGGCTCTGCTGGCATTCGATGTTGAGCGAGCACGCGCCGGCCAGCGACGCGGCCAGCGGCTGCGCGCCGCCCATGCCGCCGAGGCCCGCAGTCAGGATCCAGCGGCCGCTCAGATTGCCGCCGTAATGCTGCCGCCCCATCTCGACGAAGGTCTCGTACGTCCCCTGCACGATGCCCTGCGAGCCGATGTAGATCCACGAGCCGGCCGTCATCTGGCCGTACATCATCAGGCCCTTGGCATCGAGCTCGTTGAAGTGCTCCCAGGTGGCCCAGTGCGGCACCAGGTTGGAGTTGGCGATCAGCACGCGCGGTGCGTCGGCGTGCGTGGGGAAGATGCCGACCGGCTTGCCGGACTGCACCAGCAGCGTCTCGTTGTCGCCGAGCTGCTTCAGCGATTCGATGATGGCGTCGTAACAGGCCCAGTTGCGCGCGGCGCGGCCGATGCCGCCGTACACCACCAGCGCCGCGGGGTTCTCGGCCACGTCCGGGTCCAGGTTGTTCTGGAGCATGCGGAACGGGGCTTCGGTGAGCCAGGACTTGCAGGTGAGCGTGGTGCCGCGGGGGGCGCGGATGACGCGGGACGGGTCGTTGCGGTTGGACATGGAGGGCACGGCCGGATTGCGATGTGAAGGCTCGATTATGCCCGCCCCGTAGAGCCGACCCATGGTCGGCTGGGCTTCGCGAGGTCCGGCGAGTGCAGCCGACCATGGGCCGGCTCTACGATGCAAAGTACTTGACGATGGCATCCGCGAGGCGCTAAATCGGCACCCATGAGCCGACCTCTCCGCGTGGACCGCCCCGAATCCCCCGTCTCGCTGCACGAACGCGCGATGGAGGACCTCCGTTTCATCCGACGCACCATGGAGCGCTCGGGCTCCTTCACCGCGGTGCCCGGCTGGGGCGGCGTGGCGATCGGCGCGGTCGCCCTGCCCGCTGCGTGGCTCGCGTCGCAGCAGCCGACGCCGCAGCGCTGGCTGGCGGTGTGGATGGCGACGGCCGTCGTGGCGGCGATCATCGCCGCGGTCACGCTGTCGCTGAAGGCGCGGCGTTTCGGCGCGCCGCTCGCGACCGGGCCCGGCCGCAAGTTCCTGATGAGCTTCCTGCCGCCGGTGGGCGCCGCGGTCGCGCTGACGTTCGCATTGTTTCCGCATGGCGCGACCGCTTTCCTGCCCGGGCTGTGGATGCTCGCGTACGGCGCGGCCGTCATTTCGGCAGGCACGTTTTCCGTCGGAGCGGTGCCGCTGATGGGCATCGGCTTCATGTGGCTCGGCACGCTCGCGCTGGCGACGACGCCGGCGTGGGCGGATGCGTGGATGGCGGCCGGTTTCGGCGGGCTCCACATCGGCTTCGGCTTCGTGATCGCGAGGCGGCACGGTGGCTAGGGCGGCGAAGCGCGCCGTTTCGAAGCGCGCTGGCTCGGAGCCGGCGCCCGCCCCGCCGCGCGCCGCGCCGGCAGCGCGCAACGACGCGTCGCAATCCGCCGTCGACCTCGACCGCGTCATCCACGAGCGCGTCCGCCTGGCCATCGTCAGCGCCCTCGCCGGCGCGCCTTCGCTCACGTTCAACGAACTCAAGTCGCTGCTCGAGATCACCGACGGCAACCTGAGCGTGCACGCGCGCAAGCTCGAGGACGCCGGCTTCGTCGCCTGCGACAAGACCTTCGTCGACCGCGTGCCGCGCACCGAGTACCGCCTCACGGCGGCCGGGCGCAAGGCGCTAGACGCCTACCTGCAGCACATGGAAGCGCTGATCCAGCGCGTCCGCGAAGGCTGAGCCGCGCATTCCACCGGGAAGCACTGCATGATCGACCTGCAATCGCCGCTGACCAGCGCCATCGCGTACTGGGAGCCGCGCCGCCTGCTCTACAACGCGTGGCTGCTGGCGGTGGTCGTGGCCACCTGGTTCTTCGACTCTGCGCGCACGCTGCAAGGCACGACGTTCGAGGCGGCGCAGCAGCTGTTCATGCTGGCGGTGCTGGCCAACGTCGCGTATTGCGCCGCCTATGCCGTCGACGTGGCCGCGCTGCTGTCCGGCTTCCGCGCGACCTGGCTGCGCAGGCGCTGGATGCTGCTGGCCGTCGGCATGCTGTTCGCCGCGGTGCCGGCGCATTTCATTTCGCGTGGCCTGTTCTCCGCGGGGGCGGGCTGATGTCCCTGCGCCTGCAAGCGAAAATCGCCGCCGCCATCACCGCCGTCGGCGTGGCGGGCGTCGCCGCGATGGTCCACTGGGAAGACGAACCCGGCGCGCTGCCGCTGGCCGTGCTGCTGGGTGGCGGCCTGTGGTGGTTCGTCTCATGGCGTCGCTTGCGCGCGGGCGCGCGACCGGGGCCATAATCGGGACCCGCGTCGGCGGATCCGACGAGCAGGAGTCCCCCATGAAGAAGTGGCTGCTTCCCCTCGCCATCGGCCTGGCGCTGTCGGGCACCGCCGGCGCACAGGATGCGAAACCCGCGCAGGACGCTGCGCCTGCCGCCGCCGCTGCCGCCGCGCCCGCGACCGCGACGCTGCCCGCAGCGATCGCCGCCGCCGTCGCCGATCCGGGCCGCGCGGACGATGCGCAGGTCGACGCGCGCCGCCACGGCGGCGAGATCCTGGCGTTCGCGGACGTGAAGCCCGGCGACAAGGTCCTCGAACTGCTGCCCGGCGGCGGTTACTTCACCCGCCTCCTCAGCAAGACGGTCGGCGCCGACGGCAAGGTCTATGCCGAGATCCCGACCGAGATCGAGAACGCCGACCGCTTCAAGGCCGTCACCGACAAGTATCCGAACGTCGCGCTGCTGCGCGATCCGGCCGCAGCGCCGGTGACGCCGGAATCGGTGGACGTCGCGTTCACCTCGCAGAACTACCACGACTACCCGACGCCCTACCTCGGCAACACCGACGTCGCGGACGTGGACCGCCACATCTTCTCGGCGCTGAAGCCGGGCGGCCTCTACATCGTCATCGACCATGTCGCGGAAGCCGGTTCCGGTACGCGCGACACGGACACGCTGCACCGCATCGACCCGGCGTTCGTGCGCAAGCAGGTCGAGGCGGCGGGCTTCGAGTTCGTGGGCGAGAGCGACGTGCTGCGCAATCCGGCCGACGACCACACGCTCAAGGTCTTCGACAAGGCGATCCGCGGCCACACGGACCAGTTCGTCTACAAGTTCAGGAAGCAGGGCAGTCCTTCCGCCCGTTGATCAGGTTCGCGATTTCGTCGGCGGTGGCCGGCACCGGGGCATCGCCGGCGCCGCCGTCGAACACGACGTGCCACTGCCCGTCGTCGCCGCGCAGCCAGGTCGAGATGAAACGGCCGCGGCGATAGCGCTTCTCCGGCGGCGCGGACGGGTTTTCCATCCAGTACGGGCCGCGCGAGAGCGCGACCGCACCGTTGGCGCCGACGTCGACGGCGTCCGGATACCAGTGCAGCAGGACGCCCTTGCCGGCGATCAGCCCGGCCCATTCGGCCGCGATCGCGTCGGCGCCGCGCGTGGCGTTGCCTCCGCTCACGAACACCGCATCCTGATCCAGGTAGCTCGCGAACGCGGCGGCGTCGTGGCCGGCGACCGCCTGCGCGAAGCCCGATTCGCGCGCCCAGACGGCGCAGGCGTCGGACATCGGGGCGGAGGCCGGCACGGCCACTGGTGCCATCGGTTGCGGGGCGACGGGGGCCTCCTGAGCCGGTGCCGCGAACGGCGCGACGAACAACACGAACGCTAGTCCCTGGCGCATCCCGATGTCCCCCCGAGCGATGGCCTGAGCTTATCATCGGCCCATGCACATCCGAGTCCTCGCCACCCTCGCACTCCTTGCCACGCTTGGCGGATGCGCGACCGGCCCCGTACCGGGATCCCTTCCACCCGCAACCACGCCCGCACCGGCGCTGGCACCCGCCGTGTTGCTGGTCTCCATCGACGGCCTGCGCGCCGACGTCATCGGCAGCGGCGTGATGCCGACGCTCGATGCGCTCGCCACGCATGGCGTGCACGCGGACTGGATGAATCCCTCGTATCCGTCGCTGACCTTCCCGAATCACTACACGCTGGTGACGGGGCTGCGGCCCGACCACCACGGCATCGTCAACAACACGATGCGCGATCCCGTGCTCGGCGCGTTCTCGCTCTCCAACCGCGCGGCGGTGGAGGATGCGCGCTGGTGGGGCGGCACGCCGCTCTGGGTGACGCTGCAGGCGCACGGCGGCCATGCCGCGACGATGTTCTGGCCCGGATCGGAAGCGCCGATCGGCGGCGTGCATCCGGACCAGTGGCGGCGCTTCGATGCGGCGGTGCCGAATGCCGCGCGCGTGGACACGACGCTCGACTGGCTGTCGCGCACCGATGCGGCGCGGCCGACCTTCGTGACGCTGTACTTCGACCAGGTCGACCACGAGGAACACCAGTCCGGTCCGGGCTCGCTGCAGTCGATGCAGGCCGAGGCCGACGTGGACGACGCGCTCGCGCGGCTGGTCAGCGGGCTGGACGCGCGCGGCCTGCGCGATCGCGTGGACGTGATCATCGTGTCCGACCACGGCATGGCGCGCGTGCCGCCGGGGCAGCGCGAATACCTCGACGATTTCCTCGCGGCGAAGTCGCTGCCCATCATGGCGATCGACGCGGTGAGTCGCGGCACCGCAGTGGGCGTGGACATCGCATCGGGCGCGAACGCGAATCAGGTCGACGCGGCGCTACTCGGCCGTCACGCGCATTCGGAATGCTGGCGCAAGGCGGACGTGCCGGCGCGCTGGCACTACGGCACGAATCCGCGCGTGCCTGCCATC
>DATJDY010000207.1:0-4454 GCA_035497155.1 Luteimonas sp. | reverse complement strand
TCAACCCGATCGAATCCGACATCTCGGGCACCGTGCTGAAGATCATGACCGAGAGCGGCCAGCCGGTGGAATTCGACCAGCCGCTGTTCGTGATCGGCTGAGGCGCGGAACGATGCTCGACAAGGTCGTCATCGCCAACCGGGGCGAAATCGCGCTGCGCATCCTGCGCGCGTGCCACGCGCTCGGCATCCGCACGGTCGCGGTGCACTCCACCGTGGACCGAAACCTCAAGCACGTCGCCATGGCGGACGAGTCGGTGTGCATCGGGCCGGCACCGTCGGCGCAGAGCTACCTCGACATGGCCGGGATCATTGCAGCCGCCGAGGTCACCGACGCGCAGGCCATCCATCCGGGCTACGGCTTCCTCAGCGAGAACGCGGACTTCGCCGAACGCGTCGAGACGTCGGGCTTCATCTTCATCGGTCCGAAAGCCGAAACGATCCGCCTGATGGGCGACAAGGTCGAGGCGATCCGCGCGATGAAGGCCGCGGGCGTGCCCTGCGTGCCGGGCAGCGGCGGGCCGCTGGGCGACGACGCCGAGGCGAACCTGAAGATCGCGCACGAAATCGGCTATCCCGTGATCGTGAAGGCCGCCGGCGGCGGCGGCGGCCGCGGCATGCGCGTGGTGCACACCGAGGCCGCGCTCGTGAACGCGATCGCCACCACCAAGGCGGAAGCCAAGGCCGCGTTCGGCAACGACATGGTCTACATGGAGAAGTTCCTGGAGAACCCGCGCCACGTGGAGATCCAGGTGCTCGCCGACGGCCAGGGCAACGCGATCCACCTGGGCGAGCGCGACTGCTCGATGCAACGCCGCCACCAGAAGGTCGTGGAGGAAGCGCCGGCGCCGGGCATCACGCCGGAACTGCGCGCGCAGATCGGCAAGGTCTGCGTGGAAGCCTGCGTCCGCATCGGCTACCGCGGCGCGGGCACGTTCGAATTCCTGTTCGAGGACGGGCGCTTCTACTTCATCGAGATGAACACCCGCATCCAGGTCGAGCACCCGGTCACCGAGATGGTCACCGGCATCGACCTGGTGCGCGAGCAGCTGAGCATCGCCGCCGGCAACAAGCTGGCGCTGAAGCAGGAGGACATCGTCCTCGAGGGCCACGCGATCGAGTGCCGCATCAACGCCGAGGACCCGGAGACCTTCCTGCCGTGTCCCGGCCTGATCCAGCATTTCCATGCGCCGGGCGGCCCGGGCGTGCGCGTGGATTCGCATATCTACGAGGGTTACCGCGTCCCGTCGAACTACGACTCGATGATCGGCAAGCTCATCGTGCACGGCCCCGACCGCGAAACCGCGATCGCGCGCATGCGCGTGGCGCTGAGCGAGATGGTCGTGGACGGCATCAAGACCAACGTGCCGCTGCAGCAGCGGATCATGGCCGACGCCGGCTTCCAGCGCGGCGGCCAGAACATCCATTACCTCGAGAAGCGGCTGGCGGAGCAGAAGGAAAAGTCGCTGTCGATCGTTTAGCTGGATGGCGCGCGCCGCTTCGGCGCGCGCTGGCGCAAGGGGAGCCCGGCATGCAACAGGTGCCATCGCAGCCGCTGCCATCGCGGGGCCATCGCAGCGCGGCGCGCATCCGCCTCGACGAGACGGTCGCGAACATCGAGCTGACGCTGATCAGCATCGTCCAGGGCCTGGCCCTGGGCGTGCTCGCGGGTGCCGCGATCGATCCGATCGTCGGCCTACAATGGCAAGCGTGGCCGTACATCGCCACCGGACTGGTGCTGATCCTGATCTTCTGGTCGCGCGCGCTGCTGCATACGCTGTCGTTCATCGGCTGGCCGCTGGAGTTCGGGCACACGTTCCTGTACTTCGCGTCCACGCTCATCGAAGCAGCGGCGCTGACGCAGGTGGCGACGCCGGCGCACTGGTACGCGCTCAACGCGCTGTACGCCGCGTGCGTGTGGTGCCTGTACGCATGGGACCTGCGGCTGGTGCGGCAGCAGGCCGGCGACTTCCGCACGCCGGGCGAGCGCGCGCTGCTGGCCGACATCCTCGCCGACCAGCGGCTCAACATCCGCTGGATGATTCCCGCGACGGTGGCGTTCCAGGCGCTGTGCTGGTGGCTGGTGCTGCGCTATCCCGAGGCGATGCTGGAACGCGGCTGGCACCTGCTCGCGATCGGCCTGTCGCTCGCATTCAGCCTGCACTACCTGCACGGTGGCATGCGCATGCTGCGCCGGCGCCAGGACTGGATCGTCGAGCGTCACGCCCAGGAACGCGCCGAAGCCTGAGCCGGCACCGCTGGCCGCGCCGCCCGCGGATCAGCGTTTACGATTGCACCACGATCCGAGGCTTCCCCCATGTCGCGCCGCCATCGCCATCTCCCCGCCGCCGCCCTCGCGACCCTCGCACTGGCGCTGCCCGCCGCCAGCCAGAACGTGAAGAAGGGTCCCGAGACCCTGCTCTACATCGACCTGGCGACCCATGACATGCCCGGCATGCCCAGCATGGGCGGCCTCGGCAAGATGGCGATGGGGATGTTCGGCCGCGGAGGCCACAACACCTATGGTTCGACGGAACACCCGGCCATGCCCGGGCAGTACATGGACGTCACCCTGCGCAACAGCCTGAACCCGGGCGGCACCGCGGCCGACGCCGTGCCCGGCGGCCTGCGCTTGGGCGACAGCCTGCCGCTGCTCGCGCCGAAGCCGCAGAAGAGCGAGCCGGTCGAGCGCACGCCGCAGTTCGGCGGCAAGCCGCCGGATGCGGCGGCGCGCATCCTGATCTACTGGGGCTGCGGTACCGACGTGCGCACCGGGCAGCCGAAAGTGTTCGAGGTCAGCAGCAAGGACGGCAAGGTCAAGGTCAGCGGCTCGATGCAGGGCCGCTACGTGCCGGACCGCGATCCGCGCACCGGCCCGGACACCGCGCTGTGGCCGAACGACAAGGACACGCGCAGCGTGCCCGAAGGCGCCTCGATCGCCGGCGACCACCATGTCACCGGCGATCGCGTGCCCGAATCGCTGAAGTTCGCGCTCGGCCAGGCGCAGGACTTCATGCCGAAGATCGCGCTCACGCACGCCGGCGACATGGCGACCGGCCAGACATGGCGCTGGCAGCCGGTCGCCAACGCGCGCGGCTACTTCCTCTCCGCGATGGGCATGCAGGGCGACACGCTGGTGCTTTGGAGCAGTTCCGAAACGTCCGATGCGGGCATGGGCCTGATGGACTACCTGCCCAACGCCACCGTCGACAAGTGGATCAGGGAGAAGGTGCTGCTGGCGCCGACGGTCGGCTCGTGCGCGATCCCGAAGGGCATCTTCGCCGGCAAGGACGGCAACGCGGCCGCGGGCATGCTGCAGATGATCGCCTACGGCCCGGAAACCAACCTGTCGTGGCCGCCGAAGCCGAAGGACCCGAAGATCGCGTGGGATCCGGAATGGAACGTGCGCGTGCGCACCAAGTCCACCGCGATGGCGATGCTCGGCATGGACTTCGGCGCGGCGATGCAGGGCCGCGACGACGGCGACGATGCCGATGGCGCCCGCCAGGAACAACCCGCGGATCCCAGGCAGGACAAGCCGAACGTGAAATCCCTGCTCAAGGGCCTGCTCGGTCGCTGATCGATGCCTTTCCTCGAACTCTCCGTCCGCTGCCGCCTCAACGAACAGCCGCGCTACGAGCATGCGCTGGAGGACGTGGGCGCGCTCGCGGTGACGCTGCTCGACGCGGACGCCTCCACGCCCGACGAACGCGCCATCCTGGAACCGGGCGTCGGGCAGACGCCGCTGTGGGACGGGATCGCGCTGTCGGCGCTGTTCCCGCACGACGCGGACGCACTGCTGCTGCTCGCCGCGCTGGAGAGTTTCGATCCGGGCCTGGACTGGACGCGCGCCTCGTTCCGCAACGTCGGCGACCAGGACTGGGAACGCGCATGGATGGACCAGTACACGCCGTTGTCGTTCGGCACGCGCACCTGGATCGTGCCCTGGAACCGGGAGTTGCCGCCCGCGGCCAATGTGCCCGACGCCGCGGTGGTCCGGCTCGATCCCGGCCTTGCCTTCGGTTCGGGCACGCATCCGACGACCGCGTTGTGCCTGGAGTGGCTCGACGCGCTGGCCGCGGACGGCCTGCTGCGGGACGCGGACGTGCTGGATTTCGGCTGCGGCAGCGGCATCCTCGCGCTCGCCGCGCTGAAGCTCGGCGCCGCGTCGGCCACCGGCGTGGACAACGACCCGCAGGCACTGCTGGCCACGCACGACAACGCCGAACGCAACGGTGTCGCCGATCGCCTGCGGGAGCATGCGCCTGGCGACGCGCCGGAACGGACGTATCCGGTGGTGGTCGCGAACATCCTGGCGTCCGCCCTCGATGCGCTGGCCGGCATCCTCGCCGCCCGGGTCGCGCCTGGCGGCCGGATCGCGCTGTCCGGCATCCTCGACGGGCAGGAAGTGCCCCTGCTGCAGCGCTATTCGGCCTGGTTCGACGCGCTGCGCGT
>DATJDY010000206.1:0-7079 GCA_035497155.1 Luteimonas sp. | reverse complement strand
ATCGCCGACCACATCATCTCCGCCGGCGGCAAGCGTCTGCGGCCGATGCTGGTGGTGCTGGCCGGCCGCGCCTGTGGTGCGGTGACCCCGGACCACTACCAGTTGGCGGCGATCATCGAATTCATCCATACCTCCACCCTGCTCCACGACGACGTGGTCGACGAATCCGACCTGCGCCGCGGCCGCAAGACCGCCAACGCGGTCTGGGGCAATGCCGCCAGCGTGCTGGTCGGCGACTTCCTGTATTCGCGCAGCTTCCAGATGATGGTCGAACTCGACCGCATGGAAGTGATGCGCATCCTCGCCGACACCACCAATCGCATCGCCGAAGGCGAGGTACTGCAGCTGCTGCACGTGCGCAACCCGGACACCGACGAAGCCGCCTACCTGCGCGTGATCGAGCGCAAGACCGCGGTGCTGTTCGCGGCCGCGACGCGGCTGGGCGCGCTGCTCGCCGGCGCCGACGCGGCCACGTGCGACGCACTGCACGCCTACGGCCTCGCGCTCGGCCACGCCTTCCAGATCGCCGACGACGTGCTCGATTACGCCGCGGACGAAGCCACGCTGGGCAAGCACCTGGGCGACGACCTCGCCGAGGGCAAGGCGACGCTGCCGCTGATCCACGCGATGGCGCGTTCCGACGCCGCCACCCGCGCCTTGCTGCGCAGGGCGCTGGAAGAAGGCGATGCCGAAGCGATGCCGGAGGTACAGGCGGCGATCGCCGAGGCCGGCAGCCTCGCCTACAGCCTCGAACGCGCGCGCGACCACGCACGCGCCGCCGAGCGCGCACTCGACGGCCTGGCACCCAACGCCGCGCTCGCGGCGCTGCGCGGACTCGCCCGCTACGCCGTCGATCGCGACCGCTGAACCTCAGCGCGCCGCGAAACGCTCCGCGAGGAAGCCGCGCATCATCCGCTCGGCGCGCGCCGCCGACAGCGGGTTGTACACGCAACCCGGCGGGCTGTTCGCGTCCGGCAGCGCGAAGCAATGCACGGTGTGGCTGAAGTTGACGAACTGCCAGTCGGCGCCGGCATCGTTCATTTCCTTCTCGAAACCGGCGATGTCGCCGGCCGTGCCGCGGTCGTCCGCGCCGTTGAGCACCAGCAGGCTCGCCTTGACCGCGCCCTGCTTCGCCGGTTCGCTGGTGTCGAGGCCGCCGTGGAAGGTGACGACCGCGGCGATGTCCGCGCCGCTGCGCGCGAGTTCCAGCACGCTCGAGCCACCGAAGCAGTAGCCGATCGCCGCGAGCTTCGTGGCATCGAGCGGCGCATGCGCGGCGTTCTCGCGCAGCACCTGGAGTGCCTTCGCCACGCGCGCGCGCCACTCGGCCGGATCCTTCGACAGCGCGCCGACGGTCGCGCTCGCCGCCTTGCCGTCCTTCGGGCGCACGCCCTTGCCGTAGACGTCGGCGAGCAGCACCACGTAATCCTTGCCGGCGATGTGCTTCGCCTTGGCGATCGCGGAATCGGTGACGCCGTACCAGTCGGGCACCATCACCAGCCCCGGGCGCTTGCCGCCGGCGTCCTCGTACACGAGCACGCCGGCGAAGACGTGGTCGCCGACCTTCCACTCGACGGGCTTCGCCTGCATCTTCGCGGACGCGGGCACCGCGCACGCGGCGAGGAGGGAGGCGGCGAGCAGCTGCTTCCAGCGCATCGACAGGCGTCGCGCCGGCTGCTGTTGCGCGGGCTGCCGTCGGATCGGATCGTTCATGGCATCGCTCCAGCCGTGGGAAAGCCGCGAGCGTAGCGCAGGACGCGCCGCGGCGGCGTCAGGCCACGCCGAGGCCGGGGATCGCCGCGATCGCGTCGGGATCGAAGCCGGCCAGCCGCGCGAAATCGCGACCGCGTTCGGTGTAATCGCGGTACGGGCCGAAGCTCGGCGCGCCCGGCGACAGCAACACCACGCCGCCCGGCGGCAGCGCCGCACGCGCGAGCCGCACCGCATGCGCCAGGTCGTCGGCCGCCTGCAGCACGAAGCCGCATTGCGCCGCGACCGGCGCGAGCAGGTCGTGGATGCGCGGGCCGTTCTGGCCCATCGTGACGATCGCCGCCGGCGCGCCGTCGCGCATCGCGGCCGCGAAATCGCTCCAGTCCAGCCCGCGATCATGGCCGCCGGCGAGCAGCGCCACCGGCCGGCCGCGGAACATCGCCAGCGCCGCCAGCGACGCATGCGGCGTGGTGCTGATCGAATCGTTCACCCATTCCAGTCCGTCGCGCAGGCCCAGCGACTGCAGCCGGTGCGGCAGCGGCCGGAAGCTGGCGGCATGCGCGGCGAGTGGAATGGCATCGAGGCCGAGCGCCTCGATCGCGGCGAGCGCGGCGCACAGGTTGATGCGGTTATGCCGGCCCGGCAGCGGCAACGCGGCGGTGTCCATCACGAACGCATCGCCGTGATGCAGCGCGTCGCCGCGCAGGTGCCAGCCGTCCTCGCGGTCGAACCAGCGCACTTCGCTGGCGGGCAGGTCCAGCGTGGACAGGATCGGGTCGCGCGCGTTGAGCACGGCGATGCGCGGGCGCGCTTCGGTGAACAGCCGCAGCTTGTCCGCGACGTAGCGTGCGTGCGAACCGTGCCAGTCGAGGTGCTCGGGGAAAACGTTCAGGCCGACGGCAACTTCGGGGCGCGCGCCGGAAACGGCGACGTCGCCGGTCTGGTAGCTCGACAGCTCGATCGCCCAGTACGCGGGATCCGCATCGAGCAGTTCCAGCAGCGGCATGCCGATGTTGCCGGCGAGCGCGGTCCGGTGGCCGCCGGCGCGCAGCAGGTGCGCGAGCAGCGCGGTGGTGGTGCTCTTGCCCTTGGTGCCGGTGACGCAGGCGGACGCGGCGACGATGCCATCGGCGCCGGCGCGTTCGCCGAACCACAGCGCGGTGCCGCCCGGGAAATGCGTTCCGTGCACCGCGGCTTCCACGACTTCGGGCCGGTACGGACTGATGCCGGGCGACTTCACCACCACGTCGTAGGCGGCGAGGCGCTCCGCGTTCGCAGCGGGTTCGACCACCAGCGACGGATCGAGGGCGCGTGCCTCCGCGGCTTCGCTTTCATTGCAGAACAGGCCGAGCGGGCCGATGCCGCGCGCATGCAGCGCATGCCAGGCGGCGCGGCCCTCGCGGCCCCAGCCCCAGAGCGCGACGCGGCGGCCTTCAAGCGCCGAGATGCGCACGCAGCGTCTCCCACAACGCGGGCGGGATGCGGTGTTCGCCCTCGGGCACGAGCAGCGGCTCGACCGCGAGCGCGCCGGCGTCGAGCTGCGGCTGGATCTCGCGCGCGAAGCGCCGCACCAGCACGTCCTCGCGCCACTCCGGCCGCTGCGCGAGCGCCGCCATCGCCGCGCGCGATTCGCGGCCCTCGCCCACGCATTCGAAGGGCTTGTGGTCCTGGTATTCGAGCAGCGCGTCGTAGCCGCCGGCCTGTTCCGGATCGTCGAGCAGGTTGCGGCCGAGGATGCCCACCAGCCGCGGCTTGGACATGAACGGCGCCAGCGCGAGGAACACGAAGTGGCACTTCGGGCACTGCCCGCACCAGCGGTTGGCCGGGCGTTCGCCGAGGATGTGGAAGTTGCGGTTGCAGCTGGAGAAATGCGCGTCGTAGCGGTCGGTGCGCGCGAACAGGCGCGCGACCGCGAGCTCCGACAGCGGCCGCAGCAGCGAGTAGTAGTGCAGGCCGCGCGCAACGCCGCTCTCGACGTACTCGCCGAACAGGCGCTCGAAGTCCCAGCCCTTCGACCACTGGTGGTTGACTTCGCCGGTGCCGGGAATCATGGATCCGTAGCTGGCGGAGCGTTCGTTCGAGAACACGACCTGGCCCGCGCCGTGCAGCACCGCCGCGAGCACGAGGATCGCGGAGTTCACCGCCGTCACCGGAATGTGGCCGTTCAGCGCGCCCTGCCGGTTGAACTCGAACAGCTGCGGCGCGAGCTGCCGGCCGATGTTGAGCGTCGGCAGGCCGGTGCGCGCGGCGCACGCGGCGATCAGCTGCGAACCGCCGATCCAGCATACGGTCTGGTCGACGCCGGCGGCGCGCAGCGCCTCGATCGACACCAGCGAATCCTTGCCGCCGCCGATCGCGACGAACGCGCGCCGTGGGTCGGAGGCGGCGTCGGGCGCCGGCGTCGGCGCACTGCCGGACGATGGGAACCGGATGCGTCCGTCCAGGTCGATACCGTTGCGATACGCGAACTCGCCGAGGCCATTGCGGTAGACCGCATGCAGCAGCGCCGCGAGCGCCTCGTCGAGCGGCTCGCCTTCGACGATGATCTCCGGCGGCACCGCCGCCTTGTAGTAGCTCACGCCGGCGACGAGGTGCAGCAGCCGCAGCGCGCGCGCCACGGCGTCGGCGCGGCCGGCATCCAGCGCGAACGGCGCGCCCGGGATCGTCACCGTCTCCACCAGTTCCGGGCCGTCGTCGAAGGCATACGCGAGCGTCGCGACGCCGCTCGACGGGTCGAAGCGGTGGCGCACGAAGCGGAACGCGCGGATCGCGTCGCGGTCGAATTTCCAGCCAGGTGTGCCCTGCGCGCTTGCTAGCATGTCAGTCATCGATCACGTCCTCTGCCGGCAACGCCCGCAGGTTGTAGGTGTTGGCCATCGCCATGCCGTAGGCCCCGGCATCGGCGAGCAGCAGGATGTCGCCGGGTGCGGTCGCCGCCGGCAGGCGCCGCGCCCGGCCCAGCACGTCGCCGGATTCGCAGACCGGGCCGACCACGTCGAAGGTGGCTTCGCCGGCATCGCCGATGCGCGAGAGGTTGGCCACGTGGTGGTAGGCGTCGTACAGCGCAGGCCGCATGAGCGCGTTCATTCCGGCGTCGCAGCCGACGCGCAGCACGCCGTCCTTGGAGACGACCTGCGTCGCCGACACCAGCAGCACGCCAGCCTCCGCGACGAGGTAGCGGCCAGGTTCGACCGCCAGCGCGAAGTGTGGATACGCCGCCTTGATCGTCGCGAGGTCCGTCGTCCACGCGTCCAGGTCGAAGGGTTCCGCGTCCGGCAGGTATGGCACCGGCAACCCGCCGCCGATGTCGATGGTGGCGATGGTGCCGATGCGTTCGGCCAGGCCCGCGAGTTCGGCATAGGCCTCGCGCCAGTGCGACGACGACTCGATGCCGCTGCCCAGGTGCGCGTGCAGGCCGGTGATCGCGACGCCGTGTTCGTCCGCAGCCGCGAGGAATTCGTCGAGGCGCGCGACGGGCAAGCCGAATTTCGCCTCGCTGCCGCCGGTGCGCACCTTGCGGTGGTGGCCTTCGCCGCGCCCGAGGTCGAGCCGCAGCCAGGCCTCGCGGCCGCGGAACAGCTCCGGCCAGCGCCGCAGGATCTCGACGCTGTCGATGGTCACGGTGGCGCCGCGCGCGAACGCCGCTTCGTAATCGCCGCGCGGCGCGAAGCTCGGCGTGAACAGCACGTTGCGCGCCGCGACGCCCGGCACGGCCTCGAACACGCGCTCGAGTTCGCCGCGCGACACGCATTCGAAGCCGAAGCCCTCCGCGGCCAGCGCGCGCAGGATCGCCGGATGCGGGTTGGCCTTCAGCGCGTAGAAGCGGCGATCGACGGGCGGCACGGCCCGCAACGCCCGCGCCCGCTCGCGCACCACCGCGAGGTCGTAGGCGTAGCGTGGCGTGCCGCCATCGGCGAGCCGCAGCAGTGCATCGCGCCGCGCCAGCCACCACGACGCGGCGCGCTCGCGGCGGCCGTGCGCGATCTCGTGCCAGGTCGGGCCGAACACGCCGGCGTCGCCCATCGGCATCGCACCGCTGCGCACCAGCTCCGCGTGCAGTTCCGGCAACAGCCCGTCCGCGTCGGCTTCGTCGATCACGAAGGTCAGGTTGAGGTCGTTCGAGGACTGCGACACCAGGTGCACGCGTTCGCGCCCGAACGTCGCCCAGATGTCCGACAGCCGGTGCAGCAGCGAGCGCATGCCGCGGCCGACGAGCGTGATAGCGGCGCACGGCACGATCACCTTCACCCGGCAGATCTCGGCGAGATCCGCGCTCAGCGCCTCCAGCACGTTGCCGTTGACGAGGTTGTCGCTCGGGTCCAGGGACACGGTGACGTTGGTTTCCGACGAACCGATCAGGTCCACCGACAGGCCGTGGCGCTTGAAGCGCTCGAACACGTCGGCGAGGAAGCCGACCTGTTGCCACATGCCGATCGATTCCATCGACACCAGCACGATGCCGTTGCGCCGGCTGATCGCCTTGACGCCCGGCACCGTCGCCGCGGTGGCGTCGATGCGGGTGCCCGGCAGGTGCGGGCGCGCGGTGTCGAGGATCGCCATCGGCACGCGCGCGTCGCGGCACGGTCCGATCGATCGCGGATGCAGCACCTTGGCGCCGGTGGTCGCGATTTCCTGCGCCTCGGCGTAGTCGAGCCGCGCGAGCAGGCGTGCGTCGGGCACTTCGCGCGGGTTCGCGCTGAACATGCCCGGCACGTCGGTCCAGATCTCCACCTGCTGCGCGCGCAACAGCGCACCGAAGCAGGAGGCCGAAGTATCCGAGCCGCCGCGCCCGAGGATCGCGGTCGCGCCATCGCCGTGGCGGGCGATGAAACCCTGGGTCAGCAGCATGCGTGCCGGCTGCTGCGCGGCGAAGCGCACGCGCCAGGCGTCGTCGGCGAGATGGCCGCAGGTCGCCGACAGGCGCATCGACCAGGCGTTCTGGTTCGGCAGCGCCACCGCATCGAGCCAGTCGCGCGCGTCGCACCAGCCGAAGTCGAGGCCCTGCGCGCGCAGGTAGGCCGCGCCGAGCGTGGACGACAGCAGTTCGCCCTGCGCCAGCATTTCGGCCTGCCATTCGAGCGCGCGCGTCGCGGCGCGCGGATCGCCCGCCAGCGCGTGCAGCGCCGCGAGCCGCGCGCCCAGCACCGGATCGGGATCGAGCCCCAGCTCGAGCGCGAACGCGCGATGCCGCGCCGCGATGGCCGCCGCGCGCGCGGCCGCATCGTCGCCGCCGCAGATCGCCTGCAGTTCGTTGGTCGTGCCGGAAAGCGCCGACACCACGACCAGGATCCGCGCGCCGCTGCGCTCGGCGCGCTCGCGCGCGATGCGGCCGATGGTGTCCCAGCGCTCGCGGCGCGACACCGAAGTGC
>DATJDY010000205.1:0-1502 GCA_035497155.1 Luteimonas sp. | reverse complement strand
CCGGGTTGAGGTCGGCCTGGCCGACCTTGGCGCCGTCGACTGCGATGTCCGAACCGCCATGCATGTAACGCGCGTCGACACGCGCGAACACGCGCGGAGTGAAGTTGAGGTCCATGCCCACCGTCGCCATCGGCCCCTTCGCGGTGGTCATGCCGATGTGGTTGTCGGCGTACGGGCCGAGGTTGTCCTGGTCTTCGTGGTTGATGTTGTTCTCGAAGTAACCCAGGCCCACGAACGGCCGCACCGTCGCGTCCGGCTGGCGGAAGTGGTACTGCGCGCTCAGCGCGTAGGGCTGCGAGTCAACGGTCGCCACCTTGCCGTCGGCGGCGGTGGTGACGCGATGCTGGAACCGGGTCGCCGCGCCCCAGGCCTCGAGGGAGAAGTTGTCGTTGAGGTTGTAGTTCAGGCCGAGCGTCGCCGCGCCCGAACCGTCGAACTCGGCCTTGCTGCCGGCGATCGTGCCGTCGCCGGTTGGCTCCTGGTGGGCGTACCCGCCGACGACGGAGAAGCGGCTGCCGGCCGCGGTGCCGGCGTCCTGCGCGAAGGCCGGGGCAGCCATGCCGCCGGCGACGATCGCGCCGAGCGCCAGGGCCAGGATCTTGGGGTTGCTTCGAATGGCTTGCATGGGGGACTCCTCGTTATGTCTTGTGCGCCCCTGGGGAGTAGGGCTGCGCCACGGTAACCGGGTGCGCATGAACCTTTTCGCGCACGCAACCTGACTGGGATCGCCGGAAGCGGCCAATTTCACGCTCCCTGCGCGCCGCATTGGCGCTGCCTCCGCGCTGGCGGCACAATGGATGGTCCCGAAACCCCACCGAGGCCCATCGGTCATGCCTGAGCTGAAGGAAGCGCGCGTCCCCGACATCGGCGGCTACGACGACGTGCCCGTGATCGAGGTGCTGGTCGCCGTCGGCGACACCGTGGCCCGGGACCAGGGCCTGGTCACGCTGGAATCGGACAAGGCGACGATGGAAGTGCCGGCGCCGTTCGCGGGCGTGGTGCGCGAGCTGAAGGTCAAGGTCGGCGACGCGGTGTCCGAGGGCAGCGTGGTCGCGATCGTCGAGGCGTCGGACGAGGGCGCATCGGCTGCGGCCGCAGCGCCTGCCGCGGCTCCCGCCGCCGCTCCGCGCGCGGAACCCGAAGCGCCGAAGCAGGAAACGCGCGCCGCCGAGACCGCGACCAGCGTGCCGCCTGCGAACGTGCCGGCCCAGGCCGATCGCCTCGTGCAGGCCGAAGCGGCGCGCGCGTCCGCGCCCGCCGCGGCGCCTTCCGCGCCGCCGGTGCGCTTCGACGCCGACGCGGTGATGCCCGGCAAGGTGCCCTACGCCAGTCCCGCGGTGCGCATGCTCGCGCGCGAGCTCGGCGTGGACCTGTCGCGCGTGCAGGGCAGCGAGCGCGGCGGCCGCATCTCGAAGGACGACGTGCAGAAGTTCGTGAAGTCGGCGCTGCAGGGCGGCGCCGGCGCCGGTGCGGTCGCAGGCGGTGGCGGCGGTGGGCTGAAC
>DATJDY010000204.1:0-2623 GCA_035497155.1 Luteimonas sp. | reverse complement strand
ATCGCGCCCATCGCATGCTCGCGCACGCCGAAGTGCAGGTTGCGGCCCGCGAAACTCCAGCCGCCGCCGTCGGAACCCTGCTCGTCGGTGCCGGGCGCGGGCGGCGGATTGAAGTCGCCCAGGCCCTTGAGCGCGGTCTTCGTCGAGGGATCGAGGTCGGCGGAGCCGCCGGTGAGCTGCGGCAGCTTCGGCGCGATCGCATTCAGGACCTTGCCGGAGGCCTCGCGCGTGGCCATGCCTTTCGCGTCCGCGGGGAACACGGGGATATCGGCGTCCCAGCCGTCCGCGAAGCCTTCGTGCAGGCAGCGTTCGAACTCGGCGGCGACGTCTTCGTGCGCCCTGGCGTAGTCCCGGAAGCGGTTCTTCCAGGCTTCTTCGGCGGCGGCGCCGCGCGCAACGGCTTCGTGCATCCGCATCGCGGCGTCTTCGGGCACCAGGAAGGCCGGCTGCAGCGGCCAACCCAGCGCTTCCTTGGTCTTGCGCACGCCCTCCTCGCCCAGCGGCGAGCCGTGCGCCTTGAAGCTGTCCTGCACCGGCGAGCCGTAGCCGATGTGGGTGCGCACCACGATGAGCGAGGGCCGCTGCGTTTCCGCGCTGGCCGCACGCAACGCCGCATCGATGGCCGCGAGGTCGTTGCCGTCGGCGACGTGCTGCACGTGCCAGCCGTAGGCCTCGAACCGCTTGCCGCGATCCTCGGTGAAGGTGATGTCCGTGCCGGCCGCGAGCGTCACGTAGTTGTCGTCGTACAGGCAACACAGCTTGCCGAGCTTGAGATGCCCGGCGAGCGACGCGGCTTCGGATGCGACGCCTTCCATCAGGTCGCCGTCGCTGACCAATGCCCAGGTGCGATGGTCGACGATGTTGCCGTCGGTCGCCGTTTCGCCGCCATCCCGGTTGTAGCGCGCCGCAAGCTGCGCCTCGGCGATCGCGAGGCCGACGGCGTTCGCCATGCCCTGCCCCAGCGGCCCGGTGGTGACTTCGACGCCGGGCGTGTGGTTGCGCTCGGGATGGCCGGGCGTGCGGCTTCCCCATTGGCGGAAGCTGCGCAGGTCGTCGATGGACAGGTCGTAGCTGGCCATGTGCAGCAGTGCGTACAGCAGCGAGGAGCCATGGCCCGCCGAGAGCACGAAGCGGTCGCGGTCTGCCCATGCCGGGTTGCGCGGGTTGTGCTTGAGATGGCGCTGCCACAGCACGTAGGCCATCGGCGCGGCGTCGAGCGGCAGCCCGGGATGGCCGCTGTCGGCCTGCTGCACCATGTCCACGGCGAGGAAGCGCAGGGTATCGACGCATTGCTGGTCGATGCCGTCGAATGTTGTGCTGTCGGAAGCCATGTCGTGCTCCTTGCGTGGTGCGGCCGTGCGCGCGGTCGCGGGTCAGCCTCCCCGGCGTTCGCGGAAACGGCGGATCAGGGTGCGCGTCGAACTGTCATGCGCCGACGCCGCAGCGTCGGCCATGCCTTCCTTGACCGCGGTGGGCGCGGCAAGTTCGGCTTCCGTCGACTTCGCCAGCTGCTTGCCCAGCTCGACGCCCCACTGGTCGAAGCTGTCGATGTTCCAGATCGTGCCCTGCACGAACACCGCGTGCTCGTACAGCGCGACCAGCGCGCCCAGGCTGCGGGGCGTCAGCCGGTCGGCGAGCAGCGTGCTGCTCGGGCGGTCGCCGTCACAGACCTTGTGCGGTATCAGGGCCTCCGCGGCGCCTTCGCGACGCAGTTGCGCGGCGTCGCGACCGAAGGCGAGCGCCTCGCCCTGCGCGAACAGGTTCGCCATCAGCAGGTCGTGGCGGCCGCGGATGTCGGCGCCGTCCTCGCCCGGCGCCAGCAGCGCCTGGCAGAAGCCGATGAAATCGCAGGGCACCAGGCGCGTGCCCTGGTGCAGCAGCTGGTAGAACGAATGCTGGCCGTTGGTGCCGGGCTCGCCCCAGTAGATCGGGCCGGTCTGGACGTCGATGCGGCTGCCGTCGAGCGTGGCGTGCTTGCCGTTGCTCTCCATCGCAAGCTGCTGCAGGTAGGCCGGGAAACGTGCCAGGTCCTGCGCGTACGGCAACACCGCCACGGTGCCGGCGCCGAGGAAATCGTTGTTCCAGATCGACAACAGCGCCATCAGCACCGGCAGGTTGGCATCGAACGCCGTGTCCCGGAAATGTTCGTCCATGGCGTGGAAGCCGGCGAGCATCTCGCGGAAGCGCTCCGGGCCGATCGCGAGCATCGTCGACAGCCCGATCGCCGAATCCATGGAATAGCGGCCACCGACCCAGTCCCAGAAGCCGAACATGTGCGCCGGGTCGATGCCGAACGCGCGGACGCCCGCTTCGTTGGTGGACACCGCGACGAAGTGGCGCGCCACCGCGTCTTCGCCCAGCGCCGCGACGCACCAGGCGCGCGCCGCGCCGGCGTTGACCAGCGTTTCCTGGGTGGTGAAGGTCTTCGAGCAGACGATGAACAGCGTTTCCGCGGGGTCCAGGCCCTGCAACGATTCGCGCATCGCGGCCGGATCGACGTTCGAGACGAAGCGCGGCTGCGGCCCGTCGATGTAGTGGCGCAGGGCGAACGCGGCCATCGCCGGCCCGAGGTCGGAGCCGCCGATGCCGATGTTGACGACGTTGCGGATGGCGCGCCCGGTGG
>DATJDY010000203.1:0-2375 GCA_035497155.1 Luteimonas sp. | reverse complement strand
CGCTACTTCGGTTCGCTGCGCGCGCTCGGCATCGATCCCTTGGTGCACGACCTGCGGCTGGTCGAGGACAACTGGGAATCGCCGACGCTGGGCGCGTGGGGCCTCGGCTGGGAAGTGTGGTTGGACGGGATGGAAGTCACGCAGTTCACCTATTTCCAGCAGGCGGGCGGCCTCGAGTGCAAGCCGGTGCTCGGCGAGATCACCTACGGCCTCGAGCGCTTGTGCATGTACCTGCAGAACGTGGACAACGTGTTCGACCTGGTGTGGACGCACGGCCCGGACGGTTCGCCGATCACCTACCGCGACGTGTACCACCAGAACGAGGTCGAGCAGAGCGCGTACAACTTCGAGCACGCCGACGTCGACGAACTCTTCCATCGTTTCGATGCGTGCGAAGCCGAGGCGTTGCGCCTGGTCGAGATCGGGCTGCCGCTGCCTGCTTACGAGCAGGTGATGAAGGCCTCGCACAGCTTCAACCTGCTCGACGCGCGCCGCGCGATCTCCGTGACCGAGCGCCAGCGCTACATCCTGCGCGTGCGCAAGCTGTCGCAGGCGGTGGCCGAGGCGTACTTCGCGCAGCGCGAAAAGCTCGGGTTCCCGGGCCTGCGCGGCGCGGCCGCGGAGGGCGCGCGATGAACGCCGCCTCCGTTGCGATGCAGCCGCTGCTGGTCGAGATCGGCACCGAGGAACTGCCGGTCGGCGCGCTGCCGGGGCTGGCGCAGGCGCTGTTCGACGGCGTGATCGACGGGCTCGCGAAGCGCGGCATCGCGTTCGAGCGCGGCGAAGCGAAGCCGCTGTACACGCCGCGTCGGCTCGCCGTCGTGCTGCCGGGCGTCGCCATCGAACAGCCGGAGCAGCATTCCGAAGTCCTCGGTCCGTACGTCAACATCGCGCTGGATGCCGACGGGAAGCCGACGAAGGCGCTCGAGGGCTTCGCCGCGAAGGCCGGCGTGCGCTGGACGGCGCTGGAACGCACCAGCGACGCGAAGGGCGAGCGCTTCGTGCATCGCGCGACCACGCCGGGCTCGGCGACCGCCGCGCTGCTGCCGGACATCGTGCGCGAGGCCGTCGCCGCGATGCCGATTCCCAAGCCGATGCGCTGGGGCGCGCGCAGCGAAGGTTTCGCGCGGCCGGTGCACTGGTTCGTGCTGCTGCTCGGCGATGACGTCGTGGATGGCGAGCTGTTCGGCCTGCGTGCGGGCCGTACCAGCCGCGGCCACCGCTTCATGTCGGCGAGCCACGTGTCCATCGGCTCGCCGGGCGAATACGTCGACCTGCTGCGCAGCGCGCGCGTGCTCGTGGATCCGGCCGAGCGCCGCGAGCGCATCGTGCGCGAAGTCGGGATCGCGGCGGAGTCCGCCGGCGGCGTCGCCCGCATCGACGAAGGCAATCTCGCCCAGGTCGAGTGCCTGGTCGAATGGCCGAGCGCGATCCTGTGCGGCTTCGAGCGCGAGTTCCTCGCGGTGCCGCAGGAAGCGCTGGTCGCCACCATGGAAACGAACCAGAAATTCTTCCCGGTGCTCGACGACGCGGGCCGGCTGACGGAGCATTTCGTCGGCGTCGCCAACATCGCGTCGAAGGATCCTTCCGAGGTGCGCAAGGGCTACGAGCGCGTGATCCGCCCGCGCTTCGCCGATGCGCGCTTCTTCTTCGACGAGGACCTGAAGCAGGGCCTGGGGTCGATGAACGAGGGCCTGAAGACCGTCACCTACCAGGCGAAGCTGGGCAGCGTGGCCGGCAAGGTCGCGCGCGTCGCGTCGCTCGCCGGAACCGTGGCCACTGGCGCGGGCGTGGATGCGGCGCTCGCGCGCCGCGCCGCGGAGCTGTCGAAGGCGGACCTGCAATCGCGCCTGGTCAACGAGTTTCCCGAGCTTCAGGGCATCGCCGGCCGTTATTACGCGCGCGCCGCGGGCGAGCCGGCCGAGGTCGCGAATGCGATCGACGAGGCCTACCAGCCGCGCTTCGCCCGCGACGACATCGCGCTGTCGCCGATGGGCAAGGTGCTGGCGATCGCCGAGCGGCTTGACACGCTCGCGGGTGGTTTCGCCGCCGGGCTGAAGCCGACCGGAAACAAGGATCCTTTCGCGCTGCGCCGCAATGCGCTGGCGCTGGCGCGCACGATCATCGAAAGCGGGCTCGAACTCGACCTCGACGCGCTGCTGGCGAAGGCACGCGATGGCGTCGGCGCAGTGGCCATCGGCAAGGAGCCTGCCGCAGCCGCGAATGCCGGCGAGCTGCGCGACTTCATCTTCGACCGGCTGCGCGGCTATTACGCCGACAAGGGCGTGCCGTCGCAGCATTTCGCCGCGGTGCTTGCGGTCGCGGGCGGGTCGCTCGCCGATTTCGACCGCCGCATCGATGCGATCGGCGAGTTC
>DATJDY010000202.1:0-7146 GCA_035497155.1 Luteimonas sp. | reverse complement strand
TCGCTGCTGATGCTGCGTGACGGCTTCATGGCCGGCTCGTACAACATCCTCGATCTCGACGAGCGCGCGGCGGGCTACCCGATCCTGCGCGAGGCGACCGAAGCGAAGCTGCGCACCGTGATGTCCAACAGCTTCGGTTTCGGCGGCACCAACGGCACCCTCGTCTTCCGCGCAATGTAGGGCCGACCCATGGTCGGCTGGACGCCAGGCGGGCAGTATGAGCCGACCATGGGTCGGCTCTACGTGGCGTAGCCCAGTACCATCACGAAGTGGCACCCCGTTCCCGCGAGCACGAACAGGTGCCAGAGCAGGTGGCTGTACCGCAGGCGATCGTGCAGCAGGTAGAACGCGACGCCGGCGGTATACGCAACGCCGCCGGCGAAGAGCCAGGCGAGCCCCGCAGGTTGCATGTGCAACCAGAGCGGCCGGATCAGGGCGAGCGCGGCCCATCCCATCGCCACGTAGAGGATGACCGACACCTTGCGGTAGCGCGCGCCGCCGACCAGCTTGAACACGACGCCCGCCAGCGCGAGCGACCAGATCACCGCGAGCATGATCCAGCCGCCATCGTCGCGCAGCACGCCCAGCAGCACCGGCGTGTACGTGCCGGCGATCAGCACGTAGATCGCGCAGTGGTCGAGGCGGCGCATCCACCCGTTGCGATGTGCCTGCGGCGTGGAGTGGTACAGCGTCGAGGTGAAGTACATCAGGATCGCGCTGACACCGAACGCGGTCGCGCCGACGACGGCCAGGCCGCCCTGGGCACGCAAGGCGTCGATCACGAGGAAGGGCAGCGCGCACACGGCCAGCAACAGCCCGATGCCGTGGCTCAGTGCGTTGGCAAGGTGCTCACCACGCGTCGAGGGACGCGCGGTGCGGGTGGGGGCATTCATGCGGCCAGCATACGCCGCAGCGCGTGACCGGGGCCCGTCTCCAGGGCGGGCCCGGTTTCACGACGGGCACGGTTCAGAACGGAACCGAGTACGGCGACTGGGCCGGCGCCGGGGCGGTGCTGCCCTGGTGCCCGAAGGCGAAGGCCGCACCGGCGACCGCGAGGACGGCGCCGAGCGCGATCGCGGCGGCGAGGAGGAGGGTGTGGGAATTCGGGGCTTTCATCGGGATCTCCAAAGCATGGTTTTGTTTCGTCGAGGAGAATTCTGGGCGCCGCGAACCCGCGTCGCGCTGACCTGGATCAAGCCGGCGGCGGCTGCCGGCCCGGCGTTGCGCCCATGCCCTGCTGGCCGTGCCAGTAGCCGCTGCGGGGGCCTTCGACGGGGACGACGTCTTCACCCGCGATCGCCGCGGTGAAGCGCTGCAGCACCGCATCCATGCCTTCGGCCTGCGGCTGGATCCGCAGGAGCGTGGTACCGAGTCCGCGCAGCGCGGGCAGCTCGGGGGCGAGGTCGACGATCGCGTCGCCCTGCACCTGGATGCCGTTGATGCGCAGCAGCGACGCACCCTCACGCGTGGCCAGCGGCAGGCCATCGGGATAGTCGATGCAGCGAAAGCCGCACTGGTCCTTCGCCAGGTCGAGCGCGCGCGCGGTGAAGCAGCGCGCCGACCACGCGAGCGCCGGGCGGCCCCACGCGAGCACCTCGAGTTCGGGCATCGCGAGGCCTTCGGCGGCGGTCGCCGCGACGATGTCCGCGATCAGCGCGTGCCCCTGCTCGACGCCCGGCACCCAGCGCTGCAGGCCGTCCTCGACGAGCATCGCCAGCGTGCGGTGGTTGTACACGTTGAGCGAGGGCCCGGCGACGAAGGGCACGCCGGCTTCGCGGCACAGCTGCACCGCGCTCATGTCGTTGGCTTCGATCCAGTACCGGCCGTGCGCCACCTGCCGCCGCACCACCGAGACTTCGGATTCGGCCTCGAGCAGTGCCAGCGACGACAGCACGACCTGCTTGCCGGCATCGGCCAGGCGCGCGGCGACGTCGAACCAGTCCGACGTGCGCAGTTCGCGACGCTTGCTGCACACCGTCTCGCCGACGTACACGACATCGACCGGCCACGCCGCGACGTCGCGGTAGAAGTCGAGCGTGCGTTCGCGCGGCCAGAAGTATTGCGGTGGACCGAGGCTCAGGCGCATCGGCGAAGCGTCCATCGTCGTGGCGGACATCGTCAGTGCCATGCGCGGTGGTACGCGCCCAGCGTGGTCTGGTGGCCCTCGGCATGCGCCGACAGCGCGGCTTCCCATTCGGGCTGCGAACGCCAGCGTTCCGGATCGGCCGTGTAGCGGTCGAGCGCCGCGCGCCAGGTGCGCGTGACCGGGCCGACGTAGGCCGCGCCCCGCTGGCGACCTTCGATCTTGAGAGCAGCCACGCCCGCGCGCGCCAGCCGCGGCACGAGTTCCAGCGTGTTGAGGCTGGTCGGCTCCTCCAGCGCGTGGAAGACTTCGCCGCCGACTTCGAAGCGCCCCTTGCATACGGTCGGATAGCCGGCGGGCTCGTCCGGCGCGAACCGGTCGATCAGCACCTGGTTCAGGCGCACGCTGCGGCTGCCGTCGTCGTGCTCGTCCCAGCGCACGAACTTCGCCGGCGAACACACGCCATGGCGGTTCGGCGACGCGCCGGTGACATAGCTCGAGAGCTGGCAGCGGCCTTCGACCATGATGCAGAGACTGCCGAACGCGAAGGTTTCCAGTGGCACCGGCGAGCTTTCGCAGAGCCGCTCGACCTGCTGGATCGACAGCACGCGCGGCAGCACCGCGCGGGCGATGCCGAAGCGCTCGTGCATCCAGCGCAGCGCGGGCGCGGTGGTGGCGGAGCCCTGTACCGACAGGTGGCGCGGCAGCTGCGGATGCATGCGCGTGGCGTAGCCCAGCACGGCGGGCTCGGCGGCGATGATCGCGTCGCAGCCGAGCGCCGCGGCACGATCGACCGCGGCTTCCCAGAGCCCGAGCCGCGCGCTGTCCGGGTAGGTGTTGAGCGCGAGGTAGACCTTGGCGCCGCGCGCATGCGCGTATCCGATGCCGGTGCGCAGCGTGGCGTCGTCGAAGTTGAGGCCCGGGAACGCGCGCGCGTTGGTCTCGTCGCGGAAGCCCGCGTAGACCGCATCGGCGCCGGCGTCGACCGCCGCCTGCAGGGCGGGCAGGTTGCCGGCGGGGCAGACCAGTTGCATGGCGTGTTCCTGGGCGGGATGCGGCATCGTCGCAGCCGGCGTCGCGGCGGGTCCTTGACCTGCGTCAATCGCGGACGTGGAAGCCTTAAGCAGCGCATAAGCAGCGCGCGCTGGAATGCATGCCGTGGGCGATCCGCCCATCCACGGAGACAGGACCATGAAGACCCTCGCCACCCTCGCGCTCGCGGGCGCCGCCGCATTCCTTTCGACCACGGCCTTCGCCAGCGCGAAGTGCACCGACGCGCCGCGCGACAAGTGGATGCCGCAGGCGCAACTGAAGGCGCAACTGCTCAAGGACGGCTACACCATCGACAAGTTCAAGGTGTCCGGCACCTGCTACGAGATCTACGGCCAGGACAAGGCCGGCAAGGCCGTCGAGATCTACTTCGATCCGACCGACGGCCGCATCGTGAAGCGTCGCGCCCGCGACGAGGACTGAGGAGACGGGCATGAACGCCATCACTCGTACCGCGGCCGGCCGGGAGGCCGGCCGCACCGCGGCACCGCAGGTGAGGGTCTGGGACCCGCTGGTGCGGCTGTTCCACTGGTCGCTGGCCGCCTGCACCTTCGGCGCGTTCCTTGTCGAGGAGGGCGACACCGCGCACCGTTTCCTTGGCTGCACCGCGCTCGGCCTCGTCGCTTTCCGCCTGCTGTGGGGCGTTGTCGGCAGCCGCCATGCGCGCTTCGGCGACTTCGTGCGTGGCCCGCGCGCCGTGATCGCCTACCTGCGGGAGCGCCTGTCGGGCCGTTCGCAACGCCGCCTGGGCCACAACCCGGCGGGTGCCGTGATGGTCCTGCTGCTGCTTGCGGTTGTCTTCGCCGTCGGACTGACCGGCTGGATGCAGACGCTGGACGCGTTCTGGGGCGCCGAATGGCTCGAGGACGTGCATGAGGCCCTGGCGTACGGCCTGCTCGCCTTCGTCGCCGTGCACGTGCTCGCGGCGATCGTGGAAAGCGTGCATTACCGCGAAAACCTCGTCGCGGCCATGTTCCATGGGCGCAAGCGCGCGCTGGAAGGCGCCGAAGTTGCCCCAGGTCAAGGCCTTCCCGGCGAACCCCGGCCATGATCGTCCCATGCGCCTGTTGCTCGCCGAGGATGACCGCGCGCTGGGACGCGCCCTGGCCGACGGCCTGCGCCACCTCGGCCATGCGGTGGACTGGGTCGAGGACGGGCGCCACGCGGACCAGGCGCTGCGGGACGGGACGCATGCCGCCGCGATCGTCGACTGGAACCTGCCCCGGATGAGCGGCATCGACGTCATCGCGGCGTTGCGCAAGCGCGGTGACCGCACGCCGGTGTTGCTGCTGACGGCGCGCGATGCGCTTGGCGACCGCGTGCAGGGGCTGGACAGCGGCGCCGACGACTACGTGGTCAAGCCCGTGCACCTCGCGGAACTCGCCGCCCGCGTCCGGGCGATGCTGCGGCGCGTGGAGGGCAACCCCGTGCCCGTGCAGCAGGTCGGCGCGCTGGCGCTGGATCCCGCGGCACGCAACGCCCGCCTCGGCGATGTCGCGCTCGAGTTGTCGCCGCGCGAATATGCGCTGCTCGAGGCGCTGGCCGCGCGGCCGGGGCGTGCGCTCTCGCGTGCGCAGCTCGAGGAATCGCTGTACGGGTGGGGCGAGGAAGTCGCGAGCAACGCGGTCGAGGTGCACGTCCACCACCTGCGGCGCAAGCTTGGCCCCGACTGGATCCGCACGCTGCGTGGCGTGGGCTACGCGCTGTATCCACCACAGGCGCCCTCGGTGGAGGGACCGTTCCCGTGAAGCGCCCGTCGTTGCACCGCCGCCTGCTGTGGCTGGTCGGGGCACCTGTCATCGTCCTGTGGCTGGCGGCGGGCGCCTGGCTGTGGCAGCAGTCCGTGCACGAGACCTCGGAGATGTTCGACCGCGAACTCGAACGCACCGCGGCCAGCGTGCTCGCGGTGCTGGCGACCGCTCCCGGCGCCCCTGCGCAGGCAGCCGTCGACCGTGTCGCGGGCGATGGCGGCGCGGAGGAGGGCGATGGCGCGCGCGCAGAAATCGTCGTACGCGACCGCGCCGGTCGCTCGCTGCTGGATGCGTCCACGCTGCCGCCGCTGCCGGTCGCGCCCGGCCGCCCGCATTTCCACGTGCTGCAACACGAGGGCGACCGCTGGCGCGTGTATCAGCGCTGGGACGCAGCCGGCCGCCACTGGATCCAGGTCGCGGCGCCGCTGCACGACCGCGACGAACTGCTCGCGGCGCATGCGCGCGCGCTGCTGGTGCCGCTGGCCGGCTTGTTGCTGCTGTTGCCGCTCGCGATCTGGCTCGGGCTGCGGCTGGGCCTGGCCCCGGTGCGCGCGGTGTCGCGCGCGATCGATGCGCAGCCGGCGCGGCCGCCCTTGCTGACCCGTGCCGATGTCCCCGCCGAACTGTTGCAGATGACGCGCGCACTGGACGCGCTCGTGGCCGACCTCGATGCCACGCTGGCGCGGGAACGCCGCTTCACCGCGGACGCCGCGCACGAATTGCGGCATCCGCTGTCGGTGCTGCGGATGGAACTCGACCTCGCTGGTGTCGATGGCGACGCGACCGCGCGCGAACGCCACCTTCAGCGCGCCCGGGAGGGACTCGAGCGGATGGAGCGATTGGTCGCCCAATTGCTCACGCTGGCGCGCGTCGAGTCGGTCGACGGTCTCGACGATGCCGGCATGTCCGCGGAACTGGTCTCGCCGGCAGCGCTTGCGCGCGAGGTGCTGGCGACGGCGGCCGAACGCGCGGCGCCGCGCGGCATCACCCTCTCGCTGCAGGCCGACGAATCGGTGTACGTGCGCGGCAGCCCGGGCCTGCTGTCGATCGCGCTGGGCAACCTGGTGGACAACGCGAGCCTCCACGGCCGCCCGCAGGGTCATGTCGACGTGGCCGTCGCGCGCGTCGGTGACATCGTCGAACTGGTCGTCGACGACGACGGCCCCGGCTTCGCGCCCGGACAGGTCGCGCACATCGGCGAGCGGTTCCTGCGCGGTGCCAGCGCAGGCACCGGCAGCGGGCTCGGTCTTTCCATCGCCCAGGCCATCGCTGCGCTGCACGGTGGCAGCCTGGCTGTGGCGACGTCACCCACGGGCGGCGCGCGCATCATCCTTCGAATGCCTTCCCCCCAACCATGAGGTCCTCCATGCGCAACATCCTCGCCATCGTCCTGGCCGCAAGCCTGGGTACCCTCGCGCCGCAAGCCGTCGCGCAGCACCACGCGCACGCTCCCGCCGCGACGCCGGCCACGCAGGCCGCGGGACCGGCCGCCCGCTACGCCACTGATGCGCCGCTGCGCAAGGGCATGGCCGATATCCGCACGGCGGTCGGCATGCTCGAGCACGCCGCGCACGGTCACCTCGACGCCGCGCAGGTGCGTACGCTCGCGGCGAACATCGAGCGCGCGATCGGCGGCATCATCGCGGAGTGCAAGCTCGATCCGCAGGCCGATGCGGCGCTGCACGGGATCATTGGGCGGCTGGGCGCGGGCATCGCGGCGCTGAAGGAACACCCCGGAGACGCCACACCGGTCGCGGGCATGCGCGCCGCGCTCGACGACTACGCGCGGATGTTCGACGATCCTGGCGTGGTCCCCGCTGCATCACCGACGGCGATGCAGCACGTGCACTGACCGACGGGTTCAGCCGGAAGCGGCGACCCGCTGCCAGAGCGCGTCGACGCGCGCTTCGACGGCGGGATCCGGCACGATCGGCCGGCCCCACTCGCGCACCGTTTCGCCGCGCCACTTGCCGGTCGCGTCGATGCCGAGCTTGGAGCCGAGGCCGGCGACGGGGCTTGCGAAATCGAGATAGTCCACCGGCGTGTTCTCGACCAGCATCGTGTCGCGCGCCGGATCCACGCGCGTGGAAATCGCCCACAGCACCTGGCCCCAGTCGCGCGGATCGATGTCCTCGTCCACGACGATCACGAACTTGGTGTAGGTGAACTGGCGCAGGTAGGACCAGATGCCCATCATGATCCGGCGCGCGTGGCCGGGGTACTGCTTGCGGATCGACACCACCGCGATGCGGTAGGAACACG